>CAJQOV010000163.1 GCA_905480065.1 uncultured Gammaproteobacteria bacterium
TTCTACCTGCCGGCGCGCGCCCCGTTCGACCTCTATGACCGCGACAGCCGGCACGGCATAAAGCTGTACGTGCGGCGCGTGTTCATCATGGATGACGCGGAACAGTTGATGCCGTACTACCTGCGCTTCGTGCGCGGCCTGGTGGATTCCAGCGATCTGCCGCTGAATGTTTCGCGCGAAATCCTGCAGCACAACAAGCTGATCGATACCATCCGCGGCGGCTCGGTGAAAAAGGTGCTGGGCATGCTGGAATCAATGGCGGCAAACCAAGCGGAGCAGTATGCAAAATTCTGGGAGCAGTTCGGCCGCGTGCTCAAGGAAGGACCGGGCGAGGACTTCGCCAACCGTGAACGCATCGCGAAGCTGTTGCGCTTCACCAGCACCCATAACGACAGCGATGAGCAGTCGGTGTCGCTGGACGATTACATCGGCCGCATGAAGGAAGGGCAGGAAAAGATTTTCTATGTGACGGCAGATACCTTCGCCGCGGCGAAGAACAGCCCGCATCTGCAGATCTTTCGCCGCAAGGGGATCGAGGTGCTGCTGTTGTCCGACCGGGTCGACGAGTGGCTGGTTGCACACCTGCACGAGTACGGCGGCAAGCCGCTGGCCTCGGTGGCGCGTGGTGAGCTTGACCTCGACCAGCTGGCCGACGAGGAAGAAAAGGCGGCGGTCAAGCAAACCGAGGGTGAGTTTGCCGACCTGGTCAAGCGTATGCAGGAAGCGCTTGGCGAGCGCGTCAGTGAAGTCCGTGTCAGCCAGCGCCTGACGGATTCGCCGTCCTGCCTGGTGGCCGGTGAGCACGATATGGCGGTCCACATGCAACAGCTGCTGAAGCAGGCCGGCCACGCAGTGCCGGTAAGCAAGCCGGTACTGGAGATCAACCCGGGGCATCCGCTGGTCAGTCGCCTGAAACAGCAGTCTGACGCGACCCGCATTGCCGACTGGTCCAGCATCCTGTTCGACGAGGCCATGCTCAGCGAGGGCGGCCAGCTGGAAGATCCGGTCGCGTTCGTCAACCGGGTGAACCATTTGTTGCAGTCGCTCGACGACTGACGGCTGTCACAGGCAGGAGGCCGACACCGGGGCGTGTCGGCCGGAAAAATTTCCCCTCCCGTCACGGGAGGGGTCTACTCGGGGGAGCTATGCCGGCCCAATCAAAACCCACCTTGCTGGCCTCGGTATTCTCCGACTATATCTGTCCGTTCTGCTACATCGGCGACCTGCGCCTTGACCGCCTGCGCGAGCATTTCGATCTGAAAATCAACTGGATGCTGGTGGAAATCCACCCGGAGACCCCGGCGGAGGGAACACCGGTCAGTGCACTCGGCTACAGCAGCGAGCACTGGCAGCAGATGATGGGTAACCTGCAACGACTCGCCGACGAGGAGCAGGTCAGCCTGCGCCAGCCGGCGGTCAACGCCAACTCGCGCAAGGCCCTGCAGCTGGCCGAGGCGGCCAAGCACGCCGGTGCGGACGTGTTTTACCGGCTGCACCGGCGGTTGTTCGAGGCGTATTTCGTGGCAGGGCTGAATATCGGGGACGCGGCCGTGCTGCGGCAACTGGCCGACGAATGTGGCCTGACCGGCAGCCAGGTCGAGCAGGCCTGGTCCGATCCGCGCACTGCCCAGCAGCTGCATGACAACCTGGCGGTGGCCGGCCGGTACCAGGTGCGCGCCACGCCCACGGTGTTTTTCAGCGAACAGCAGCGCATCGACGGCGTCGTGCCGTACGAGCAGTTCCTCGCCACTGCACGGGCTGGCCTGGCCGCGCAGCAGATGCAGAAAAAGGGCTAGTGCGGACGGGTGCCGGTGAAAAAACGCTGTCTCACGCAACGGCGCGGGGAACAACAACAAAGAATTGCTACAGCGGCCACAGAGATCATTAATGGTATCCCCGCGACGGATTTTACGGAGCACATTCCTGCGCTAAATTGGAACAGAGGAGGGAGGGTATTACCAGCAGGGCTGCCGCTATTGTGCCAAACTGGCGATAGCGGGTTTCCCGGGCCAGTGGCCGGTGACATCCGCTGCGCCTGATGAAAAACAAATCCGCGTCCCTCAGCAGAATATATACAACCATGAGCTATGCGTGTAACTTGATCATCCATCAAATAACCCGGGGAATTCTGATTAATTTGTCATGCTGGCGCATGCCTGCATCCAGGTTATTGAAAATATCTGGATCCCGGCCTGCGCCGGGATGACGAAAATGAATTCATCAGAAGTTCCCTGGAAGAATTAATTATCAAGGAGAAAGCATTATGAAAGCATATCGACACTTCCGTTCTTACATTCTGTGCCTGCTGCTTGTCCTGCCCTTCGGCAGTGCTCTTGCCGACGAATATTCTGACACCATCAGTCTGTTCAGGAATGCCGGTGAAAGCGGCACGTTCTTTGGCAATAGCTACGGCTACGCCGTGTTTCCAACCATTGGCAAGGGCGGCATTGGTATCGGTGGTGCGCATGGCAAGGGACGCGTCTATGCAGTCGGCAAATATGTTGGCGACACGTCAGTGACACAGTTAACCATCGGTTTTCAGCTGGGTGCCGAGGCCTTCAGTGAAATGATCTTCTTCGAGGACAAGCGTGCCTTTGACGAATTCACCGGCGGCAACTTCGAGTTCAGTGCCGATGCCTCAGCCATCGCAATCACGGCCTCCGCCAAGGCCTCCGCGACAACCACCGGCAGCTCCGCCGGCGCCAGTGGTGGCAAGAAAGACGCCGCCACCATCGGCAGCTACCACAAGGGCATGGCAACCTTCACGATCGCAAAAGGTGGCTTGATGTATCAGGCGACAGTTGGCGGCCAGAAATTCTCCTACACCCCCAAGTAATAAAAAGGCAACTCTGAATCAAGGCCGTCATCCCGGGGAAACGGGGTCGGAGTCAATTACGGCTTGATGGTAGCCGTTCGTCATCTGCCCTGCTGCGTAGATTGACTCCGACCCCGTTTCCCCTCGGGTCAGTTGGTCTTGACGACGCTGAACTGACCGTTCGCGTCACGGGTGACCTGGTAGGTGCCTGAGTTGCACTGGACATGCCAGGCGCCATCACCGGTGGCTTGCAGCTCCAGCACCTGCTGGCAGGGGTAGTCGGCACCGCGGATGGCCGCCGCCATTTCCCCGTGGCCCATCTCGCTGGCGAATGCCGGCTGCATAAGGGCAAGAGTAGTCGTGAGTGCCAGTCTGATTCGTTGCAAGTCGCGCATGCATGGCATCCGGGAGCCAGGTGTTTTCAGGGCCGCATTGTGGCGGTTTCGCCGCACAGGATACGTCATAACTTGCGCATCCAGCTGCTGCCATATCAATGCAGACCCGCCCAGCCTTGCTGGCCTCACCTCGCGGGACAGGATCGTTTATCAGTTACATTTATCCAGCACAGCCTTTGCCACGAGTTCTGATGAGGCCGGATTCTGGCCGGTTATCAAGTTGCCGTCAGTAATGGCATATGGATGCCAGTCGTCGGCCTTTGAATAGTTTGCCCCGTTCACCGTCAACGCGTCTTCAAGTGAAAAAGGAACCACATCTGAAAGTTGAACGGCAGCTTCTTCCGAGTTGCTGAAACAGGTAACAGACTTTCCCTGTACCAGGGGAGAACCATCGGGGGCCTTGGTGTGGCGGAGTACGGCAGGCCCGTGACAAACCGCCGCGACCGGCTTTCCAGCGGCATAGATCGCTTCAATCAAAGCGATCGAGTGTGGATCTTCTGTCAAATCCCACATTGGTCCATGTCCGCCAGGATAAAATACCGCATCGTAATCCGCTGCTGAAACTGCTGATAATTTCACCGTAGTAGCCAGGGCCTTTTGGGCATCCCGGTCACCCTTGAAGCGTCTGGTTGCTTCTGTCTGGAAGCCAGGCTCATCGCTTTTCGGGTCCAGAGGTGGCTGTCCTCCAGCAGGTGAGGCCAGCGTGATCACCGCGCCAGCATCTGCCAGCAGGTAATAAGGTGCAGCAAACTCTTCCAGCCAGAAGCCGGTCTTGTTTCCCGTGTCTCCAAGCTGATCGTGAGATGTCAGCACCATAAGTATTTTCATTCCGGATCCCCTGTACGATTTACCGTAATTCAGTCTTGTTGCCTGACTACCACCCGTTTGCCCGGGTGCAAAAAATCAGTGTGTGGCATGCAGGCAATGGATAAGGGAACCTCTGATTAATTCGTCATGCTGGCCAGCATCCAGTTTATTGAAAACTCTGGATCCCGGCCTGCGCCGGGATGACGGAAATGAATTAATCAGGGGCTCCTGGGTTTTGACCGTCATTATTTCAATGGGCCAGGTTCATAGTACCGTGCCTCACGGGTTTTACCTAGCATGCTGCAGGTACATCCGGTGCATGGCCGCAACGAGTTGAGCCTGCCGTTCACTGGTTTGCGAGGTGCGGCGGGAGCTGGCCGTGCTCAAATAACCGGCCACAACGCAGGGATGTCGGGACAGGAACGCTTTTCCGACAAGATTATTTATCCACTCGCACCATCAGATCAGAACCAGAGTGATAAGGTGTGCGCCCGAGCCCCGCCTTCTGCAGTTCCGGCTTTTCTGCCGCGCCTCTGCGTGCTGCTGCGCGGGAATGTATTTCCCGGCGGCTTTGCGCCAGAATGTCCCTATGACAACCGCACCCAAGGAATCCATGCGCATCGACAAGTGGCTGTGGGCGGCGCGCTTCTACAAGACCCGTTCTCTGGCGACCGATGCCATCAATGGCGGCAAGGTGCACCTCAATGGGGACCGTATCAAGCCTTCGCGCCAGCTGGTGACTGGTGACACCCTGACTATTCAGAAGGGAGCGTACCGGTTTGAGCTGGTTGTGCAGCGTCTGACCGCGCAGCGTCGTCCGGCCGAGGAGGCGCGCACCCTGTACTCGGAGTCGGAACAGAGCGCAGAAAAACGCCATGAGCTGTACGCACAACGCAAGCTGGAAGGGCATAATGTGTTACATCCTGAGCGCCGGCCCGACAAGCGTACCCGCCGCCTGATCCACCGTTTCAAACAACAGGGAAATCCATGAGTCGTCCCGTTACACCGGCACTGGCCGTCGACACCATTATCGAAATGGCCGATCGCCCCGGCCGGCCCATCGTGCTGATCGAACGCAAAAACCCGCCGCACGGCTGGGCCATTCCAGGCGGTTTTGTCGATGTCGGCGAAACGCTGGAGACCGCGGCCATGCGCGAGGCGCGCGAGGAAACCTCGCTCGATGTGCAACTGCGGGTATTGCTCGGTATCTATTCCAACCCGGCCCGCGACCCGCGCGGTCACACGGTGACCCCGGTCTACATTGCCGAAGCCATTGGCGAACCGCGTGCCGCGGATGATGCAAAAAACCTGGAACTCTACCTGCCGCAGTTCTGTCCGCGGCTGGTCTTCGACCACGACCTGATTATCGCCGACTATCTGCACTATCTCGAATACGGCCAGCCGGCCCCGCTACGCTTCTAGCGGCACAGGGGCGGGTGTTACACTGCGCTTGCGCAATGAACTATGCAGCGGCGCTTACGTTATTTTGCAGAGGGTCAACTCATGTCCGAGTTCAGTAATGTCACGGTCGTAAAGCAGGCCAATATCTATTTCGACGGTGCAGTGACCAGTCGCAGCATCCGTTTTGCCGACGGGTCCATGAAAACGCTGGGCTTCATGCAGCCGGGTGAGTATCGCTTCAACACCGGTGCGCCCGAGCTAATGGAAATCCTCTCCGGTGAACTCGAGGTTCAGCTGCCGGGCAGTCCGCAATGGCAGCCGATAGGCGCGAATGAATCGTTTCACGTGCCGGGTGATGCAGGCTTTGTGGTGCGCGTCAGGACGCCCACCGATTACTGCTGCTCATTCCTTGACTGAGCGCGGCGCGGGCAGGGCAACATGACGAAAGGCAGGCAGGTGCTGGTGCTGGGGTATGGCGAGATGGGCCATGCCATGGAGTTCCTGCTCGCCGCGCGTCATGCGCTGCAGTTCTGGGATATCCGGCCAATGGATACCCACCCGCCGGTGCCGCTGGAGGCCGCCGTTGCGAGTGCGGAGATGGTGCTGTACTGCGTGCCGGTGACGCCGCTGGCAGAACTCGCGGCCCGGGTTTTCCCGCATTTATCGGCGGGCAGCATTTCACTCAGCATCGCCAAGGGGCTGGACGAGTCCGGCCGGCCGGCACCGCAAATCCTGTCCGATGTCTACGCGACCGGGCGCAACTACGGTGTGTTGTATGGCCCGATGATCTCCGAGGAGATCCGTGCCGGGCGCCCGGCCTATGCGCAGCTTGCGGTGTCTGCGCCGGACTGTATGGAGCGGGTGCAGCACCTGTTTGCGGGCACTACGCTCATGCTGGAACCATCAGACGATATGCACGGCATGGGCTGGTCGTCGGTGCTCAAGAATGTCTATGCCATGCTGATCGGCGTGGCAGACGGGTTGCAGCTGGGCGATAACGTGCGCGGTTACCTGGTGGTGGCGGCGTTGCGGGAGATGCAGGCAATCGTTGCCGCCAAAGGTGGCCAGGCCAGCACCGCGACGCAACTGGCCGGCCTGGGGGACCTGGTGACCACGGCGACCAGTGCCGGCTCACATCACCATGAGCTGGGCCAGCAACTGGCGCGTGGTGCGACCAGCCTGGCCGGGGAAGGGGTGCATAGCTTGAGAATGATGCAAAAACTCCGGCTGCTGGAGGGCATCGACTGCCCGTTGCTGCGGCTGACCACACGGCTGTTCGAGCAACCCTCGCAAGCGCGTGCCCTGTTGCATGCCGCGCTGCCCGGCGCATGAGGCGGCATGATTTTCGCGTGCGAAACCCTTAGAATGTGCCTTCCTGTTAGCTGCGCTTGCCTACCAACCTGAAAGGAACTTCATGCGTCCCGCCCAGTTACTGACCGTTCTCGAACGTGAATTCCAGGCTGCCGTCCACGGCCAGCACACCCCGGTGATGCTGTGGGGGCCGCCGGGCGTGGGCAAGTCGCAGATGGTGGCACAGGTGGCCGAACGCCACGGTATGCCGGTGATCGATGTGCGCCTGTCGCAGATGGAGCCGAGTGACCTGCGCGGGATTCCGTTCCGGGTCGACGGGCACGTGGAATGGGCGATACCGTCCATGTTGCCGGATGCCGAGCGGCATGGTCCGCAGGGCATCCTGTTCCTCGATGAGATTACCTCGGTACCGCCGAGCGTTTCCGCGGCGGCCTACCAGCTGATCCTGGATCGCCGGCTCGGTGCCTACACGGTGCCGCAGGGCTGGGCGATTTTTGCCGCCGGCAACCGCCAGGGCGACCGCGGTGTGACCTATACCATGCCGGCGCCGCTGGCCAACCGCTTCTCGCATTTCGAGGTGGACATCAATCTCGACGACTGGGTGGCCTGGGCCTATGCGCACGACATCGACGATCGGCTGATCGCATTCCTGCGTTTCCGCCCCGAACTGCTGTTTGAATTCGATCCGGCGCATAACCCGGTGGCGTTTCCGTCCCCGCGTTCCTGGGAATTCGCGCACCGTGCGCTGCACAAGTTCGGTGACGTCCAGGAGCTGCTGACCGGGTCATTGCAGGCCTGTGTCGGCCCGGCAGCGGGAATCGAACTGTCTGCGTTTGTCGAAAACCTCGACAAGCTGCCGGATATCGACGCCATCGTGCGCGGCGAGAAGGTCGGCGTGCCGAAGGAGACCGATTTGCAGTACGCCGTCGCCGCCGCGCTGGTGGGCCGCGCGATCCGTGCCAGGAGTGCCAGCAACCCGGCCGAGATCTATGGCTACATTCTCGAGTACGCCGGCAGCTTCCCGCAGCGCGAGATGGGCGTGATGCTGGTATCCGATATGTATCGTGCCATCGGCCAGGACATCTTCGCGGTACCGCAGTTCTCGCGCTGGGCGAACATAGTTGCCGATGTGATGCTGTACGACAGTTAACAAATTCGCGCAAAGACGCAAAGTTGGCAAGCCGCAAGGAAAACCATTGTCACAGAAAACACAGAGAACACAGAGAACACAGAGTATTATTATTGTCATTCCCGCGCATGCGGGAATCCAGTGAGCCGGTCTCAAGCAGACTCGCAGGGAAATACCGCCACAGAGGGCACAGAGCATTTTATTGTCATCAGGTCTGGCAGCAAGGCCGGCGATAATGTACCTCGGAGATAATCCGGCCTTTCGATAGTTATTTTCCTCTGTGTCCTCTGTGTCCTGTGTGGCAAACTGCTGGTTATGTCCGATGAAATCGAAACCAAGCTTTCCGCCGCGCGTACCCGGCTGATCCTCGACAAGCCGTTTCTTGGTGCGCTGGTGCTGCGTATGCCGATGAAGCCGGCTGATCCGAAGTGGTGTGCCACCATCGGCACCGATGCGCGCGCGTTCTATTACAACCCGGGCTACATCGACAGCCTGTCGCTGGAACAGACCCAGTTCGCGCTGGCACACGAGGCCTTGCACTGTGCACTGTCGCACTTTGCGCGTCGCGACCATCGCAATGCGGCGCGCTGGGACGTGGCCTGCGATCTCGCCATCAACCCGATCCTGATCCGCGAGGGCATGACGCCGGTGCCCGGTGCGCTGTTCAACGTCGGATTCGAAGGCATGATGGCCGAGGAAATCTACCCGCTGGTCAAGGAAAACACCGAGGAACAGCCGCACGACCAGCACCTCTACGGCAAGGACAGCAAGTCCACGCAGCAGCCGGACCGGGGCAACGACAGTCAGCCGGATCAACCCGACCACCCGGGTGAGGACAGTGCGGGCGGCGGGACAGGGGGTGACGAGCAAGCGGATAACAGCGCTGCACCGGAGGCCCTGAGCGAGGCGGAGAAGGAACAGCTGTCCATCCAGTGGCGCCAGCGCCTGGCCGGTGCTGCGCAACAGGCCATGCAGGCCGGCAAGCTCGGTGCTGCGTTGCGCCGGCTGGTCGACCACCTGCTGCAACCGCAGTTACCCTGGCGCATGCTGCTGGCGCGCTACATGAGTGCCTCCAGTCGCGATGACTACAGCTACATGCGTCCGTCGCGGCGCGAAGGGGAGGCGATCTTCCCCAGCCTGCGCAGCTCGCAGATCGACGTGGTCGTGGTGCTCGACACCAGCGGTTCGATCCGGAAACAGGAAATGCAGGAGTTTGTCAGCGAGATCGATGCCATCAAGGGGCAGGTGCGCGCACGCATCACACTGCTGGCGTGCGACGCGCAGTTGTCGCCGGCCGGACCCTGGGTCTTCGAGCCGTGGGAGGCATTCGAGCTGCCGTCCGATATCCGTGGTGGCGGCGGTACCCGTTTCACCCCGGCATTCGAGTGGGCGCAACAGTCCGGCAGCATCCCCGACCTGTTGATTTACTTCACCGATGCAGAGGGCGAATTCCCCGGGCTGGAGCCGCGTTTCCCGGTGATCTGGCTGGTCAAGGGGCGGGGTACGGTGCCGTGGGGGCAGCGGATTCAGCTGAATTGATGGGCGTATAAAACCCCTCCATCCCCCTATTTATTCTGTTATGTGGTCATTCGCCGGCGAGGCGGGGATAATACCGGCACTTTTCACCAGCGCGATTTCACAAGGAGCTAACCATGCGGGTAATCCTGTTAGGCGGGCCCGGTGCCGGCAAGGGCACACAGGCCAACTACATCAAAGAGCGGTACAACATCCCCCAGATTTCCACCGGCGACATGCTGCGCGCCGCCGTCAAGGCCGGTACCCCGCTGGGTGTCGAGGCCAAGAAGGTGATGGATGCCGGCGGCCTGGTCTCCGATGACATCATCCTGGGACTGATTGACGAACGCCTGAAGGCGGACGATTGCAAGAACGGTTACCTGTTCGATGGCTTCCCGCGCACCCTGGCACAGGCCGACGCGCTCAAGGCCAAGGGCGTCAAGATCGACGCCGTGGTCGAGATCGATGTCGATGACAGCGAGATCATCAAGCGCATGAGCGGTCGCCGGGTACACCCGGGCTCGGGCCGTACCTACCACGTCATGTTCAATCCACCGAAGGTGGAAGGCAAGGACGACGAGACCGGTGAGGCGCTGATCCAGCGCGACGATGACCAGGAGGCCACCGTGCGCGAACGCCTGAACGTCTACCACAAGCAGACCGAGCCGCTGATCCACTACTACTCGAAGTGGTCGAAACAGGGCGGTGCCGGTGCGCCGAAGTACATCAAGATCAACGGCATCGGCAAGGTCGACGCGATCCGCGATGCGGTCTTTGCCGGGCTGGACGGCTGAACGTCCTGGCATCATGCTGAAAAAAGGCCGGCATTGCCGGCCTTTTTTCTTTTCACAACAGCCAGGTACCGCCACTTGTTGATAGTACCTTCGTACCACTGTTGCGGGTGTGGTGATACCTGTTACAATTTTTGCTGACGTCAAATATGTGACATTTCAGGCCTCGATGGCCTGTAAGGATGCGACGGCAAGCGGCTGTACCACTAATAAAAAGTTGTCCCCCACGGCGATCGCACTGGTGTGATGGCCGGCCGGCCAACAAGCAACGCGGGACCGGATTGTCCCGCTATGGCACAGGGACAGGCAGGAGTCTTTATGGGTGCGGGGTTGGATAAACCGGAGGAAGTCGATTCCGGCAGCAGGCGCAAGCTGTTGCAATTGCTCGGTTCGTTGCGTGAGACACCGGCAGGTAGCCTGATCTACCGGCAGGTGGAAGGTATGCTGGAAGATCTCGCTGGCCGGCATCTGCAGGCCGAGATGGCATATGCCGGCTTCGTCAATGTGTTGCTGGAGTCTTTCACCGCCCACCTGGCCCGTGGCAGTTCCCGCTATGTCCAGGTCAGGTTGTTACAGGCGCGTCTGCAACCACCGCTGACGCCATCCGAACTTACCATCCTCGGTGATTTTGTCCACGATTGCGCCGGGCAACTGCAAGCCAGCAGCAAGCTTGATGCGGCTGTGTTGGGGTCCGCGGTGCAACCGCTGCTGGCGGCGTTTGGTATCGACAGCATCCCGGTTGAAAAAACCGACTATCCCGAGGTCGAGACCTTTTCCGCGCCGGCAGCTGCGCCTGCGCCTGCGGCGGTTGCGTCGACCGCACAGCCGGTTGCGGATGAAGACGAGGATTACGCGCACTATGTCGAGACTGCCACAGACAGTAGCGTCGATGCAGCCGCGCCTGCCGAGGAGGAATACGCAACAGAAATCAGCGAGGAAATCCCGGCCGGACAGGACCTGGCGGCCATTAACCGCAGCGAGCTGGAGTTGCGGCGCGAGGAAATCGCCAAGCTGCAGGCCACGCTCGGTGAACAGGTCATCGAGACCATCAGCAAGAACGAGGAATTCGGCGGTATTCTCGAGGTGATGCTGGATGAACTGCGCCAGGCGGACGATGTCGCCGAGCTGGAGAACATCCGCTGGACACTGATTCGCGAGGTCGAAAAGCTCATGAGCGGTCATCACGATCTTGCCGACCAGCTCGACAATACCAACCACTACCTGCAATTGTATGAATCCGACAGCCGCCAGTTGACCGATGAGTTGACCCGCGTACGTCTGCTAAGCCTGACCGACGAACTCACCGGTCTGCCGAACCGGCGCGCGTTCATGCGCCGGCTGGAGGACGAAGTGGCGCGTGTGCAACGCTATGGTTTCCCGCTGTCCTTCGTGCTGATCGACCTCGATCACTTCAAGTCGGTAAACGACGAGCATGGACATGGCGCCGGGGACGAGGTGTTGCGCGTCTATTCCAGGAACATCCTGTCCATCTTCCGTCACCATGACATGGTGGCGCGTTACGGCGGTGAAGAGTTTGCCGTGCTGCTGCCGAACACCGACTCTGACGGCACCATCCGCGCACTGAACAAGGTGCGCCGCCGGGCCGCGGAAACCCGCTGGCAGACCAATGGCACGGTGGCGGCGGTACCGACCTTCTCGGCCGGTGTGTCGCTGTACAAGCCGGGCGAATCCGCCAATGCCTTCATCGAGCGGGCCGACAAGGCGCTGTATCGTGCCAAGCGGCTCGGCCGCAACCGCATCGAGCTGGACATGACCTATAACAAGGATGGCGGCCTGGATGAGCAACGCCGCCGCAGCACCGATCAGCTATAGCTGGTTGCGTAATAACTTTTTCGCGCAAAGACGCGAAGCTGCGGAAAAATATAATAAACATGCCACAGAGGTCACAGAGACCACAGAGGCCAGAGAAATAACCCCCTGTCATTCCTGCGCAGGCGGGAATCCAGTGCTAGATTCGTGCGTATCCTGTATGGGTTCCAGCCCTGGGCCCTGACCGAAATATCGCTTCATTCATTCCTTGTGCTGTGAGACAGCCTGTATAATTTCCGCTATTGCACCCAGCGGAGACCAGGCATGCCAACCATCGAACTCACCAGCAAAAACTTTGAAAGTACTATTACCGACAACGACATCGTGTTGCTGGATTTCTGGGCATCCTGGTGCGGACCCTGCCGGCAATTCGCGCCGGTTTTCGAAGCCATGTCGGAACAGCACGAGGACATCGTGTTTGCCAAGGTCAATACCGAAGCGGAACGCGAGCTTGCCGCGCAGTTCCAGATTCGTTCCATTCCCACGCTGATGGTGTTCCGCGAACAGATCATCGTTTACGCACAGCCCGGCGCATTGCCCCCGGCTGGTCTCGCCTCGATCGTAGATAAGGTCAAGGAGCTAGACATGGATGATGTGCGCCGCCAGATCGCGGAGCAGGACACTGCACAGGAGCAGTCCTCGTGAAGCAGCTGCCGTTGATCATATTGTTCGCCGGCGTGTTCGGCCTGCAGCCGGCACTGGCGGACGATACGGTTCGTTACAACCAGGTCAATCTCTCGGCCCAGGTCAGCGAGCAGGTCGGCAATGACACCATGCACGTGACACTGAATACTTACGGGGAACACAGTGATGCCGCCCAGCTTGCCGCCGGTATCAACCGCGACATGGAGTGGGCCCTGTCGGTGGTGAAGCAACACCAGGAAATCAAGGCCGCCACCGGCGGCTACCAGACCTGGCCGCTGACCACGAAAGATGGCCGTACCACCACCGGCTGGCGCGGCCAGCAGACCCTGGAACTGGAAAGCAAGGACAGCGAGAAACTCAGCAAGGTGATAGGCGAGCTGCAGGAAAGGCTCAAGATCAACAACATGAACTTCACGGTCTCCGACGACAAGCGCAGCGGGGTGGAAAACCGCCTGATAGAAAGTGCACTGGATGCGTTCAAGGTACGTGCCCGGATCGTCACCGCCAACCTCAAGGCGCGCGAGTACCGCGTCGTCTCGATCAACATCGGCAGCTCTGCGCAGCAACCACCGGTCATCTACCGTTCCAGGATGGCTATGGCTGCAATGGAAGCGGAATCCCCGGTGGCCGTGGAAAGCGGCGAGAGCCAGGTGCAGGTAAACGTCAGTGGCACCATCGAACTGGTGATGCCGTAGTCCGCCCCTGCAGGCTCTGCAGGAGCGCTTATCAAGCGCGATGAATTACTTGCGCTAGTACGACGGCCGGTCACTCAACCAGTAGAAACGATACGGCGGGATCACCAGTGTGTCATGGTACAGCGTGGGGGACTCGCCGGAGCATAGATCCCTGACCTGGCCGTAGGCAAAGCGTCCGCGGTTGCGCAGGTCGTTCAGATCGAGTGACTGTGGGGCGTTGTCGAAGTTGGTGACCACCAGAACATTGTCGCCGGTTTGAAACGGGTCGTTGCGCATGAATATGAACAGGTGCGGGTTGTCGGTGTCGAGCAGCTCGCGGTTGTTGAAATCGGCAAACGCGGGGATCGACTTGCGCACGGCGATCATCCGCTGCAGACCCTCGAATATGCGCTGCTCCACGCTGCCGTGCTGATAGCGAAGCTCTGCCTTGTCCCAGTCGATGCGCGGCCGGTGCAGCCAGCGGTTGTCGTTCGCCTTGGCGGGGTCGTCCAGGTAGTTGCAGTCATTCAGGGTGCCGATCTCATCCCCGTAGTAGAGCAGCGGGATGCCACCGTAGGACATGATTACGCTGTGCAGCAGCAGGATGCGGCGCACAGCCATTTCAATTCCCTCCGGATCGTCCTCGTCCAGCGCACTGCCAAGTCCGATCAGTGATGCGAGCGAGCCGGAGATGCGTGCATCACCGGTTTTTGCATTGCGGGCAAATGGCTGTCCGCGGGCCGGTGAATCGTCGTATTCCCCGGTGAAGTAATCGACCAGGAAGCGGCGGTGGGCAAGTGGTTCATAACCGGCCAGGCGGATGTCGTTATCGTCAAAGCCGAGGCCGATGTCATCATGGCAGCGGATGTAGTTCAGCCAGGTGGCGCGATCGAGCTTGTTCGGCAGGCTGCGTACGCCGATATTGAGCAGGCTGGCATTATGGGTTGCGATAGCATCCCACAGCAGGGCCATGAGGGTGGCGTTGTAGGCGATCTCGCATTCCTTTGCGATCACGGCGTCTTCGCCAAAATACTTGGCGATTTCTACCGGGGCGACGATGGCTTCAGCGATAAACAGGACGCCACGCGCGGTCACCTGGCAACAGTCCTTCAACAACTGCAGGATCAGGTGTGCCTCGCGCTCGTTCTGGCAGGTGGTGCCGATTTTCTTCCACAGGAAGGCGACGGCATCCAGGCGCACGATATCGGCGCCCTGGTTGGCCCAGAACAGGATGATATCCACAATCTCGATGAACACGGCGGGGTTGCTGTAGTTCAGGTCCCACTGGTAGCTGTTGAATACCGTCATGACCCATTTGCCCATGTCCTCGTCCCAGGTGAAATTGCCGGGTGAGGTCTCGGGAAAAACTTCCGGCATGGTCTCCTCGAACATGTCCGGGATGTCGCGATTCTCGAAGCAGTAGAAATAATCCTGGTATTGCTTTTCGCCGGCGCGCGCGCGGGTAGCCCATTCGTGTTCATTCGAAGTGTGGTTGACGACTACGTCGAGGGTCAGCAGCATGTTGCGTTTGCGCAGGTCGGTAGCGACGGAGCGCAGATCATCCAGTGTGCCGGCGCGTTCATCCAGCGCGCGAAAATCACTGACTGCGTAGCCGCCATCGCTTGCGCCCCTGGGGCATTTCAGGATGGGCATGATATGCAGCAGGTTGATGCCCAGTTCCTGCAGGTAGGCAACCCTGGATTCCAGCCCCTTGAGATTGCCGGCAAAGCCATCGCAGTACAGTGCCATGCCGACCCACTCCTGGCTCAGGAACCAGTTATGGTTGTCCTCGCGCTCACGATCCAGTTGCCGCAGCTCCGCGTTGCGCGCCAGGTCATGCCTGGCCAGTACCTCGATGAGCCGCAACATCTGGCGTTCGAAATCCGCGCGTGTGCCGTAGAGGTGGTGAAACAGCGAATGGATGGCATAGAAATTCGCACCGAGGCGAAGGTAGAAATGGTGCAGGTCATGCTTGCGGATGTCCGCGTCGAGATTATCCAGCAGTCGGTTCAGCAGGGAGTGTGAAACCTGTTCGTACATGGATTATTCGCCTGTTGTTGCGTTGATTTCCCAGGCCGCGAGCAGCGGCCTGTAGAAGGCGGGGTCGCTCACGGTCGCGCCGCGTTGACCGACGATTTGCGAGGCGAACAGCTGCGCTCGCTCCAGTGTCAGCGACAGCGGCCAGCCGGAGGTGATGCCCAGTATCGTGACTGCGGTGAACGCGTCACCGGCACCCACGGTATCCACGATGGCGACGTCTCCACCCGGCCTGGCAAGATAGCTCGATCCGTCTTTCGTGAAGGCCTGCGCACCTTCTGCACCCAGCGTCACGATCAGCCCCTGCAGGTTATTTACGGCCAGAAAATCCTGTGCCTGGGTGCTGCTGCCGACCTGGTCCGGAGCCAGCAAGTCCAGTTCAGCGCAATTGAGCTTGACCCAGTCTGCCGCCCTGACCCTGGCCATGACAGTCTGCCTGTCCCACCACGGCAGACGCAGGTTAACGTCGAGAAAGATGCTGCCGCTGACGGTTTGCCGGGACAGCGCATCCAGTGTTGCGCGCGAGTCCGCTGCGCGAATGGCGAGCGAGCCGTGATAGAGCAGGGCATCGGGTGGCAACGGTGGCGGCGCCGGCTCGATGGCATCATAGGCGCAATCGGCAACGATGTCATAGGCCGGTTCGTTATCGACGATGGATACGCTGACCCGGCCGGTAGGCAGCCGTTCATCGACCTGGACGGATTGCGTGTCCATGCCCCAGTCGCGCATGGCATCGAGTACCGACCTGCCTTCGGCGTCTGCGCCGACCCGGCTGATGAAGCGCGGTGCAAGCCCGAATGCCTGCAGGTGCCACGCCACGTTGAATGGCGCACCGCCGAGTACCCGCTTGCCATCGGGAAAATGATCGAACAGCACCTCGCCGAAGATGCAGATGCGGGGTTGTTTCATGCGGGTATTCCCGTGGTGAATTCTATTCTATCCAGCCGGCGATATCCGGGTGGTAATGGGCAATGCCCTCCAGTATACCGGCACTGTAGTTTCCGTTCATTCCCATAAATCCGCCCTGCGCAATGTACAGCTGTGCACCACTGCCTGATTCATCGGCCAGCTGCCTGGCGAGTTGCTTGACGTCGCCATGTCCGTTCGCCACCAGTACCGCCGGTATCGGACTCGCCAGCACCTCGATGTCATTGCCACTGTCGCCGCAAAACACGGTATTACTGTTATCGAAGCCGTTCATGTGCATGAGCGCTTCCACGGCATGCAGTTTGCTGGCGCATTCCGGCAGGATATCCAGCAGGCCGATGGCCATCGGCTCATCGGTGCTCCAGATCAGGGCAGCATGGATGCCGGCCGATTCGAATCGATGCCGGATGACGGCCGAGAGCGCTTTACGGTCATTGTCCAGGGGCACGTAGTAACTCAGTTTGTAGTCATTCTGCTTGCTGAGTTCCTGCAGGCGCAGGTCGGGCAGGTCCTGCAGCAGCGTCTTCAGATCGTGGTGTGACTGGTTTGCCCAGTCGCTGGCAAATTCTGCTGCATGGGTGGTGATCCGGGTCCAGGCCTGCTGCTTGCCCACCCGGTAGATGGTCGTGCCGACATCGCCCACCACGAAGTCCGGTAGCGGCAGCCGGTAATTGAACATGGCCTGTTCCACCAGTGCCCGGTGGCGTCCGCTGACATAGGCCAGTGTTACCTGCGGATGTGCGACCAGCCGGGCAAAGCGTGCGCGTGCGTCCGGCGATTCTGACTCGGGCCCGTTCGGCAACAGGGTGCGGTCGAGATCGGTACAGACCAGCAGGCGCTCGGGCATCAGGCCGCCGGCACTTCACAGCTATTGAAAAAATCGTAATGGTCGATCGCCTCGAGGATACCCGTGGCGTAGGGCTGGCTGGCGAAGTAGATGCTTGCCTGGTCGGTCAGCCCGGAAAGTTCCTCGTGGTGGCGATTACCCACCACGACGGCCAGTGTGTTGCCACGCATCATGTCTTCATCGGCGCCTGATCCGCCGGCGACCAGGATTTGTTCCAGCGGGATGTCCAGGCGTTGTGCCACATAGCGCAGTGCCTGGCCCTTGGAGGCGCGTGCGGGGATGATGTCGAGAAATTGTCCGAACGAGACGATCACGTTGGCCGTCAGGTCATTCTGGCGAATCAGGCTGACGATATCATCGTAGGCGGGCGCCTTGTTTGCATCGAAGTAATAGGACAGTTTGAAGCGGCTCTGGTCATTCTTGGGTTGCTGCTTGATGCCGGGCAGATCCTCGATCACGCGCCGCACGCGCAGCGGGTTCCAGTGATAGTCGATGTGATCGGCCCAGTAGTTGTCCTCGGTCAGCGACTGACCGTAATGGATGCGTGTGCCCAGGCTGCTGATCAGGATATCCGGTGTCGGGATGCGGTATTTTTTTATGATGCCCAGTGCGGAATCGATACGCCTGCCGGTGGCAATGCCGAAGGTCACGCACTTGCGGTTCTGGCGCATGACCTCGGCAAAGCGCTGCAACGCGGCCGGGTTGCCGACCAGGTTCTGATCGAGGTCGGTGAACAGGGCGCGGTCGCGGAAATGCACCGCACGCGGTGGCGGACGCTGCCAGTCGACCGGACGGCTCTTGCCGCGCAGCCTGCCGGCCTGCTCGAGGTATTTGTCGGCGTGTGCGGACCACGAGTAATGCTTGCGTACGCCCTTGAGCCCGTTGCGCGCAGC
>CAJQOV010000164.1 GCA_905480065.1 uncultured Gammaproteobacteria bacterium
GGTGTTGTCGGTGGATCCGTCATCGATCACGATAATTTCCTGTTGCGGGAATCTGGCGCGTAACAACGGCAGCAGGTTTTGCAGGCCTTCGGCCTCGTTCTTGGCTGGCAGGATAATGCTGATTGCCTGGTTCATGGCTGCAATGTTTCCGTTGCTGTCGGTTCAGACGGGTTGCCGGATTCTGCGCGGAGCGCATCAATCCTTGATTGTAATTCAAGTGTCTCCCCGGAGGCACTGCCACGGATATTGGATGACCTGAATCGTTCCAGCGTTGTGCTGGCTTCTTCCAGGCGACCCATGGCAAGTTGAAGCTTGATCAGGTTAATCCAGCGCTGCGGTTCCCCGGGCTGAATTTCTACAACGCGGCTGAATAACTGGTAGCCCTTGTCAAAATTACTCATCTTGTTGATGACAAACTGGCCGTAAATATTCAGCAGTTCGGCATACATACCCGGAAGGTGTTCCAGGCTCTTGTTTTCCAGGGCGGTATTCATGATGCGGTCCATGGTATCCAGCGGTATGTCGCACCTTACGCCAATACACTCGATCAGCTCGTGCAGGCTGTCAATTGCAGATGCCCGCATCGGATAATTGGCAAGCTTGCTGAGAATGTTTTCATACCATTGCGGATCGACCGGCCGGTCATGCAGAAAGCTGAGCTTGACTCGCACAACGTCGGGCATGATGTCAGCTGTATCGAGTGCGGCAGCCTGTTCAAGGTAGCTAAAGGACTTGTCCGCAGCCCCCGGTGTTCCATGCACTGACAGTCGCGCAAAGATTCGGGCAGCGGAGTAGACCGCCTGTGCTGATTCGGGATGGTGCCGTGCCTCGTAGATCGCATGATCCACATTGTCCTGCCACTGGCTGGCGCGCAGCCAGGTAGTGTAGGCAAACAGCAGCATGAAAACGGCTGGAATCACTGACTTCGCCAGGACCGCTGCACGCGAAACCGGCTGTTCCGCAACCAGGCTGGTCAGTGCCAGGATGATGCCAAGGTCGGCAAGATAATTTCTGTGTTCATAGGCAATATCAAGCTGGAAAATGGTCGACTCCAGCGCATGGCCGGCAAAGAACCAGAGGATACCCATGGCCACCAGCGGACGTCTCCCGAGCAGGGCCAGTCCGGTAGTCAGTAATCCTGCGAGCGCCATGATCGAATAAAGCGTGGTGGGTGGGTCGAGCAGGCCGTGGGAAAGGGCAATGTCATCATGGTACAGCCCCAGTTCGGATATCGATGGCATGATGATCAACTTCAGGTAGAACACCAGCACCCGTGCTTCGGTCAGGACCCGTTCGAGCATGGTATAGCTGCGACTGTGGTAATTCAGTATCGAGTCCGGGTTGACCAGCAGCACCAGCAGCGCCAGGCATAGCGGTACCAGGATGACAACGGCAAAAAATCCGCTGATGAAACGACTGGTGGATCCATCGCGGGCCCGGAAACGGAACAGGCCCAGCTCGATGACCAGCAGATACAGGGGCAGCAATACGCCAGTCTCCTTGCTGAGACTGGCGAGGCCGCCAAACAGCAGCAGGCCGGTAAGGATGAGGACTATCCCCCGGCCTCCGGCCAGCATTTGCTGTCTCCCCAGGGTATACAGGCAGGCGCCGAACACCGTGAACAGTGCCGCCAGGCTGGTCATGCGCTGAACGATGTAGAGCACCGGGGTAAGGTTGAGCGGGTGCAGCAACCAGAATCCGGTAACGACCAGCGGTAACCAGAACATGGTCCGGTCAGACAGGGCCGGTCTGTGCAGTGACCGGTAACTCTGCATGATCAGGCGGGTCAGCAGCAGGATGCCGATCCCGGTCAGGATATGTATGACCAGGTTGGTAGCCTTGTAGGACCAGGGGTCGATGCCGAAGAAGTAGCGGTTCAGTGCGAATGTCACCATGCTCACCGGGCGCCGGAACAGGCCCGCGCCGGAAGAATAGGCAGCACTTTGCAGCGACTCGGTATCGAGCGAATCAAGCTGCAACCACTCGTTGTTCAACACGTTTGACATATCATCGAACATGTAGTCGCCGGACAAGCCTGGCAGATAGACGATGATTGTTATGCTGCATAACAGCGCGAGCAGTAATGCAGCGGCAAGAATTTTTGGCTGGTCAGTTGTCACGATGGGATATTTTGCCGGTACGTTCTGTTGTCAGGTGGTCTGCTCAACGGGTCTGCAGTTTACCGTCATCGCTACGCAGATGAAAATAAAAACGCCCCGCACTGGGCGGGGCGTCTCGGTACAGCTGTTACTGCGATTACGGGCGGCAGGAAGCCGGACGGTACTTGCCGAGTACACTGCCGGTGGTGCAAGCCCAGGACATCGCGCCAGGCTGGGAAGTGTCTGCAACTACGTTGATGATATTACCACCCTGATTCGGGACGCCACCAACAGCTGCTTTATAGGTAATGGCAATCGTACCTTGGACAACAGACACCTGGGACACATAGGTACTGGAAATGCTGACCGGGGCCGGCAGACCGTAGGAGGTGTTATTGAGCTTGAACGCACCGGCGGTATCGTAGGTCTCGGCGACAGCCAGCTTGGCCGCACCGGCCAGGTTCAGACCTTCAGAGACCTTGGCACGCACGGTGTAGTCCTGGTAGGCCGGAATCGCGATCGCGGCCAAGATGCCGATGATGGCGATAACGATCATTAACTCGATCAGTGTAAAACCTTTTTGCAGTTTCATGGTAAATCCTCTCTGGTTCATGAACTTGAAGACTGTTGTTGCTGGTAGCCCGATGCCGGGCCTCCCGGTTACAGCCATGGTATCGGACGTTAGGCCGGATTCTTTGGCTGGAATGTTACATTCATCTTCCGTGCCAGTTTTCTGCCGTCTGCGGTATTATTTTCCTGCAGACCACGAATATCCAGAATATTACTAGTATTAACATCATGATACATGAATCGGCGTGGATGTCGGCAGGACCTCTGCCGGGGCCGCCGTACGCTTTTTGCGGTAAACCATGTGCGCAAAAAACGAGACGCAGCGCACAAGTCGCGTCACAAAGTGACGCTGTACGTCACCCTCTGCCCGGCCTGATGGCCTCGGGTTATTCGAGTCCCAGCTTTTTCAGCCGGTAGCGCAGGGCGCGGAAGGTAATCCCGAGCATTTTCGCGGCGGCAGTCTTGTTGTAGCGGGTTTGTTCCAGTGCCTTCAACAATACATCTTTCTCGATGTTGTCCATGTAGGTGTCGAGCGGCACCGAACCGGCGTCCGGCTTGTCAGCATGCTGTGGATCAGCGGCTGCCATGGTACCGGCTGGCAGGTGCAGGTCTTCCGGGTAGATGACATTGCCCTCGCACAGCGTAATCGCACGCTCGAGTATGTTTTCCAGTTCGCGCACATTGCCGGGGAAGTGATAGTTTTGCAGCAGCGCCAGTGCGGGCTCGCTGAGTGTCAGGTCAGGCTGCTTGGCCTGCCGCGCCAGTTTTTGCAGGCAATGCCTGGCCAGCATCGGTATGTCGCTGCTGCGTTCGCGCAGCGCTGGCACCCTAAGCTGAATGACGTTGAGCCGGTAGTACAGGTCCTGGCGGAACTCGCCGCTCGCAACCAGTGCTGCCAGGTCACGGTGGGTGGCTGACAGGATGCGCACGTCGGTGGGGACCTCGCGCTCGGCACCGACCGGTCGCACCGCCTTTTCCTGGATGGCACGCAACAGCTTGACCTGCATGTGCAGCGGTAGTTCGGCCACCTCGTCGAGGAACAGCGTGCCGCCGGCGGCCACCTGGAACAGGCCGGGCTTGTCACTGGTTGCGCCGGTGAAACTGCCCTTGCGGTGCCCGAAGAACTCACTCTCCATCAGCTCGGAAGGAATCGCACCGCAGTTGACCGGTACGAACGGGCTGTCCGCACGTGGACCCTTGCCGTGAATCAGTTTTGCCACCAGTTCCTTGCCGGTGCCGGATTCGCCGCAGATGTACACCGGGGCCTGGCTGCGCGAAAGCTTTTCAATGGTGGAGCGGATATCGCGCATGCTGCCGGAATCACCCAGCAGTGTGTCGCGGGTACGCCGGTCACGCTGATGATAATCATCGGTGAGTTTCAGTACGCTGTTGATCAGGTTGCGCAGGGTATTCAGGTTGACGGGCTTGGAAATAAAGTCGAAGGCGCCGGCTTTGAGCGCCTCGACCGCGGTATCCATGCTGCCATAGGCCGTGATGACCGCAACCGGCAGGTTCGGTCGTTGCTCCTGGATATGGCGCACCAGGTCCAGCCCGTTGCCGTCCGGCAGGCGCATGTCGGTCAGGCACAGATCAAACGTTTCAGCGGCGAGCAATGCATATGCCTCCGCCAGGTCGGCGGCGCTGCGCGTCTCGATATCCATGCGCCCGAGGGTCATCTCCAGCAGTTCCCGGATATCCGGTTCATCATCGATGACCAGTGCGCGTGGCCGGCTCATGGCTTGCGGGGGAGTGCAAAGGAAGCGGCCGGCCTGCGCTTTGCGGTTGGAAAGGTGATGCGGAAGCAGCTGCCACCGCCATCCACCGGGCGGTATGCCAGGGTGGCCTGGTTACTGGCACAGATCTCGCGCGCGATGTACAGGCCGAGACCGGTGCCGCTGCTGTGCGTGGTGAAGAACGGTTCGAAAATCTGGTCTGCCATATCAGGGTTAATGCCGGGTCCGTTGTCGATGATATCAAGATGTGGCGAGCGTGGGCCAACGCTAGTTGCCGCACTGAGGGTAATTTGAACCTCGTTGGCGGGCCCGGCGTGATGGATAGAATTCTGGCAGAGATTCCAGACTACCTGGTGCAACTGGCTGGGGTCCATTTGTATTTCCAGGTCTGCGGGCGTTACGGTCAGGCTCACCTGGTGCGGCTGGATATTGCCGCTGTGCGTAAATTCATCGACGAATCGCTCCAGCCATTCACCAATGCGCAGGGTCTGCGGTACTGCCATCCCGGGTCGTGACAGTTGCAGGATGTTTTCCACGATGGCGTTTACGCGCGCGGTGTTGTCACTGATGATTGCCATGAGCCGATGGTCTGCGCTGTCCGGCGTGTTGTCCTCGTTGAGTAACTGTGAGGCGTGGCTGATGGCGCCCAATGGATTGCGAATCTCATGTGCGATGCTGGCGGTCAGCCGGCCCAGCGAGGCGAGCTTGATCTGTTGCGCCTGTTTTTCCATTGCCGCCGTGTCTTCGAGCAGAATCATGGCACCCAGTCCGTCCGCCGTGCCCATCAGGGTAAAGTGGGGCAGCAGATTGCCCTTGCCGCCCTTAAGCAGTTCCGGTTCGCGTTCAGGGTGCTTGCGCCACGCCAGCAGTTGCGCATATAGCGCAGGCGAGATGTTTTCCAGTGACTGGCCTTCCGCAACATAACGGTAATCCAGCAGCCTGTGCGCCGCGTCATTCATCAGGCGTACCATGTGGCTATGATCTGTGACGATGATGCCGGCCTGCATGCGCTGCACGATATGTCCATTCAGGTTGGCCAGGTTGGCGAGGTCGATGCCACGGCGCCGGGCCAGTTCCTCGCTGGCACGGATACGCCGCACCAGTAACGAGGTCAGTACGACCGTGGCGAACAGCCCCAGCCCGAGCATGCCGGCCTGCGTGAATCCGTCCGGGCGCTGGTCGTTCTGATAGAAATACTGGTAAAGCTGTTCGCTCATCAATGCCAGCGCGGCGATGGCTGCAGAGAACAGCGCAAGCCTGCCCGGCAATAAGATACAGCCGGTCGCCACGGAGATGATCAACAGGATACCGAGCCCGCTGGAGAGACCGCCGCTGCTGTAGATCAGCACGAGGATCGCGGCAATATCCACCAGCAACTGGCTAATGGCCTGCAGCTGGTAACCGGGCCGCCGCAGGCGTGCCTGTGTGCCGGCCAGCAGGCTGAAGGCCAGGTAGGCGAGGCAGGTGATTCCGTAGAGCTGCGGGTCGGAAGACCCCAGTGAGGTCTGGTCGCCGATAGTGAAGAACAGCACGCTGAGCAGTCCGGCCAGGATGGTGCGGTAGAAACTCAGCAGGCGCAGCGGTTTCCAGGTCAGCGCATCCAGGTCTTGCTGATCGTCAGGTGCCCGGGTTAACGCTGCAGGTGTGCCGGTCATGGCAGTCTGGCGCGGCGGTCAGTCATGGTCTTCGTCGCGATGTGCGGCGCTGCAATAGAAGCGACTGTCGCGGGCCAGTGCTTCGTGTTGCGGGATGTATATGCCGCAATGGGCGCACTGCACCATGTTAGCTGAGACTGCACGCTGCGTTGGGCGGGTCCGGGATTTTTGCAGCAGGCGTTTGCCGATCATTACGATCAGCGCCAGTGCAATGAAGATCAGGAGTGTGCGCATAGGTCCGCCATGCTGTTTCGTTGTAATGGATGCCACGACCTGCGCGATGATACTACCTCAAGCCATGTGGCGGGAAATACACGCAAGAAATAACTTGATCGCGGGGTGGTATGTTTGCCACACTTCGTGCATGCATGTACACGAGTTCCAGGCCAAGCAACTGTTCGCCGAGTATGGTATCGCGGTGCCGGACGGTCGTGTGCTGAGCGCAGCTGCCGATGCCGCGACGGTCGTTGCCGAGCTGGGTGGAACGCGCTGGGTGGTGAAGGCGCAGGTGCATGCCGGCGGGCGCGGCAAGGGCGGTGGAGTACAGCTGGTGCAGGATGGCGCAGCCCTCAGCGCTGCCGTGCACGCCATGCTCGGCAGCCGCCTGGTAACGCCGCAGACCGGCGAGGAAGGCCTGCCGGTCAACCAGCTGCTGGTTGAGCGCGGCGTGGACATTGCGCGCGAGATTTACTTCAGCCTGCTGATTGACCGCGCACAGGAGCGCGTGATGCTGATGGCCTCGGCCGCCGGCGGCATGAATATCGAAGAGGTGGCGGCGACCAACCCGGCTGCCATCGTGACCGAGACCGTACACCCGGCGGCCGGATTGCAGGGTTACCAGTGCCGTAACCTGGCATTTGCACTGGGCCTGGCCGATCGCCAGGTCGGCGCCTTCGCGCAACTGGCACAGGCCGCCGTCCGCCTGATGCTGGATGTCGACGCAAGCCTGCTGGAAATCAATCCGCTGGTGGTGACAGCGGATGGTGAACTGGTGGCCCTGGATGCCAAGCTCGATCTCGATGACAACGCACTGTACCGGCATGGCAAGCTGGCCGGGCTGCGTGATCCGACGCAGGAAGACGAGCGTGAACACCTCGCCCAGCAGCATGGCCTGAATTACATCCGCCTGCACGGCAATATCGCCTGCATGGTCAACGGCGCCGGGCTCGCGATGGCCACCATGGACCTGATCAAGTTGCACGGCGGCACGCCGGCGAACTTCCTCGATGTCGGTGGCGGCGCAACGAAGGAGCGGGTGGCCGAGGCGTTCAAGATCATCCTGTCTGACCCGCAGGTGGAAGCAATCCTGGTAAATATCTTCGGTGGCATCGTGCGCTGTGACCTGATTGCCGCCGGTATCCTGCAGGCCATCGGCGAGGTGGCCGTCAAGGTGCCGGTGGTAGTGCGGCTGGAGGGCACCAATGCCGAGGCGGGCCTGGCACTGATCGAACAATCGAGTCTCGCGGTGCAGACGGCGAGCGACCTGACCGAGGCGGCCGAAAAGGTGGTCGCGGCCGTGCAGCGCAGGGCCGGGTCATGAGCGTACTGGTCAACCGCAACACGCGTGTCATTGTGCAGGGTTTTACCGGCTCGCAGGGAACCTTCCACGCACAGCAGGCACTGGCCTACGGGACGCAACTGGTCGGAGGCGTGACGCCGGGCAAGGGTGGCCAGGTCCACCTGGGCCTGCCGGTGTTCGATACCGTGCAGCAGGCGGTCGCGGCCACGGCAGCTGATGCCAGCATGATTTACGTACCCGCCGCGTTTGCGGCAGACGCCATCCTCGAAGCCGCCGCGGCCGGCATTGCGCTGATCGTCTGTATCACCGAGGGCATCCCGGTACTCGATATGCTGCGCGTCAAGGCAGTATTGCGTGAAACGGATTGCCGGCTGATCGGGCCGAATTGTCCCGGTATCATCACTCCGGGTGAGTGCAAGATCGGCATCATGCCCGGCAATATCCATTCGCCCGGCAGTATCGGCATCGTGTCACGATCCGGCACGCTTACCTACGAGGCGGTGTTCCAGACCACCCGCGCCGGTTTCGGGCAAAGTACCTGCATCGGTATCGGCGGTGATCCGATTCGTGGCATGGGTTTCATCGAATGCCTGCAGTTGTTCGAGGACGACCCGCAAACCCGTGGCATCATCATGATCGGCGAGATCGGTGGCAACGGCGAGGAACGTGCGGCCGAATTCATCCAGTCCCGGATCAGTAAACCGGTGGTGTCCTACATTGCGGGCGTCACCGCGCCGCCCGGCAAACGCATGGGCCACGCCGGCGCCATCGTCAGTGGCGGGCAGGGCACGGCAGCGGCCAAGATCGCCGCCCTGGAAGCCGCCGGTGTCAGCGTGGTGCAGTCTCCGGCGCAGATGGGTGCGGCCATGCAACGTGCCATGGCAGGCCAGGCTGACTGGAAATAACAACCCTCTCGCGCAAAGCCCCAAAGCACTAACGCCGCAAAGCTGAAAGCCGGTATCTGGGCAGTGAGTAACGCGGGTCTCGCCCCGGTTCAACCCCGGCCACAATCTTGCCCCGACGGTTAATGCCGCCTGCTGGCATGAGCTTTTGCGTTCTTCTCTTCTGCCCAGGACCCCGCCCCGCTGTGGCGAAACCTGCAAGCACACTGCAATGCAGTTCTTGCAATGCAGCCTTGCAGCGATAAGACTCTCCCCCATGACTAGCACGCCATCCGGATCTGATATTCGCATCGTCATGGCCCAGCTCGACTTCCTGGTCGGTGCCGTCGCGGCAAATACCGAGCAGGTGCTGGCCGCGGCAGCGCGTGCGCGCGATGAATTTTCCGCCGCCGCCATTGTGTTTCCGGAGCTTGCCCTGACCGGTTATCCGCCGGAGGATTTGCTGTTCCGCCGGCATTTCCTCGACCAGGTCGATGCGGCACTGGAGCGACTGTGTCGCGAGGTGCAGGGTATCAGCGTGATCATCGGCTTTCCGCTGCGGGAAGGCAGCCACCTGTACAACGCCGCTGCCGTAATCTCGGATGGCGCTATCGTGGCCTGTTACCGCAAGCAACTGTTGCCGAATTACGGGGTATTCGATGAGAAACGCTATTTCTCACCGGGAGGAGTGCCTTGCGTGGTACCGATTGCGGGAGTTCCGTTCGGCATCACCATCTGTGAAGACATCTGGGAACGGGCGCCGGCGCAGCAGGCAGCAGCGGCCGGCGCACGCGTCCTGATCAACCTGAATGCCTCCCCGTTTCACGCCGGCAAACGTGACGAGCGCGAGCGTGTACTGCAACAACGTACGCAGGAAACCGGCTTGCCCATCGTGTACGTAAACCTGGTCGGGGCACAGGATGAGCTGGTGTTCGATGGTGGATCGTTCGTGGTCAACGCGGCCGGACAGGTCACCCAGCATGCGCCGGCCTGCGTGGAAGATCTCTACGTCGTTGACCTCGAGTGCAGGGAAACCGTGGTGCCGGTACGCGCCGCATGCGCACCACGGCTGGACAGCGTCGCGATGATTTACCAGGTGCTGGTCACCGGGGTGCGTGATTACATCAACAAGAACGGATTTGACGGCGCCGTACTGGGGCTGTCAGGCGGTATCGACTCGGCGCTGGTGCTGGCGCTCGCGGTGGACGCCATTGGCGCCGGGCGCGTGCACGTGGTGATGATGCCGTCGCGCTTTACCTCGAGCATGTCGCTGGAGGACGCCGAGGCGATGGCCGGCGGCCTGGGGGTGCAGTACTCGGTGCTGCCCATCGAGCCGATGTTCGAGTCGGCGCTCGACACGCTGGCGCCCGAGTTCCGCGGCCTGCCGCAGGACGCGACCGAGGAGAACATCCAGGCGCGCTGCCGCGGCATCCTGAGATGGCGATCTCCAACAAGACCGGCCGCATCGTGCTCACGACCGGCAACAAGAGCGAGATGTCGGTCGGTTACGCCACGCTGTATGGCGACATGGCCGGCGGTTTCGCGCCCATCAAGGATTGCAGCAAGCTTATGGTCTACAGGCTGGCGCGCTGGCGCAACACGCGTGGCCAGGTGATTCCCCAGCGCATCATCGACAGGCCGCCCTCGGCGGAACTGCGGGCCGACCAGCGCGACACGGACTCGCTGCCGCCCTACGAGGTCCTGGATCCCATCCTCGAGGCGTTCATCGAGCGCGACCTGTCCGTCAGGGAAATCGTCGAGCTCGGCTACGACCGCGAGACGGTCATCCGTATCCTGGAGATGGTCCGGCGCAACGAGTACAAGCGGCGCCAGGCACCGCCGGGGGTGCGCATCAGCACCCGCGCCTTCGGCCGCGACTGGCGTTATCCGATTACCTCGGGCTACCGGGTGCGCGACAGCTGATGGGCTGACGACAGCGTCCCGCGACGCGGGGGGGCTACCAGAACTGGTACCACCGCTGCGGCTTGCGCTTCAGCCGGCCGTCCGGGAAGTTCAGCGCGTAGACGGCCCGCGACTGGTCGGCGAGGTCGGTCAGCCCCATACCGTCGTAGG
>CAJQOV010000165.1 GCA_905480065.1 uncultured Gammaproteobacteria bacterium
GATGATTGCGCAAATATCCTCCAGTGTGCTCTTCGGTTTTTCCAGCAACAGGATGGCAGCCTCGGCCACTTCGCGCAGGTTATGCGGCGGCACATCGGTCGCCATGCCCACGGCTATGCCGGCGGCCCCGTTCAGCAACACGTTTGGCAGGCGTGCCGGCAACAGCGAGGGTTCTTCCATGGTGCCGTCAAAGTTCGGCACCCAGTCCACCGTACCCTGCCCCAGCTCCGATAGCAGGACCTCGGCATAGGGTGCCAGCCGCGCTTCCGTGTAGCGCATGGCGGCAAAAGACTTCGGATCGTCCGGCGAACCCCAGTTACCTTGTCCGTCGATCAGCGGGTAGCGACAGGTAAAGTCCTGCGCGAGATGCACCATGGCCTCGTAACAGGCAGAGTCGCCATGCGGGTGGAACTTGCCGAGCACATCACCCACGGTACGTGCCGACTTCTTGTGCTTGGCGCC
This sequence comes from uncultured Gammaproteobacteria bacterium, assembly GCA_905480065.1. Classification (GTDB taxonomy): domain Bacteria; phylum Pseudomonadota; class Gammaproteobacteria; order UBA9214; family UBA9214; genus UBA9214. Next base: position 463 of record CAJQOV010000165.1, read on the forward strand.
GACCTGCAGGCCCAGTTCGGACATGGCGTAGACAATTCGGCGCTGCACCGGCTTCAGCCCGTCACCGATATGTGGCAAGGCGCGGTCGAGGATGACGTACATGGAATAATCCAGGTAGGCCTTCTCGGTAAAGGTCTTCAGCGGCAGCTGTTCGATACCTTCGTAGTCGAGTTCCAGTGTTTCCATGTTGAAAAACCTGTCGTTGATTTACACCTGATTATCAATGGCCACGGAATACACGGGCTGCGTTGGCCTGCCGGCGGCTAGACCTCGGCGGCGTTGCCATGCATCTCCAGCCAGGTCTTGCGGTCGCCGGCACGTTTGCGTGCGAGCAGCATGTCCATGATGCTGTGGGTGTCGTCGCCGGCATCCATGGTCAGCTGTACCAGCCTGCGCGTCTCCGGAGCGATAGTGGTTTCCCGCAGCTGGATCGGGTTCATTTCACCCAGCCCCTTGAAGCGCTGCACGGTAACCTTGCCCCTGATCTTTTCCGCTGCAATCCGGTCCAGCACACCCTGTTTTTCGGCGTCATCCAGGGCGTAATAGACTTCCTTGCCGGCATCGATGCGATACAACGGCGGCATGGCAACGTACACGTGACCGGCCTGCACCAGTGCATGGAAATGACGCAGGAACAGCGCGCACAGCAAGGTGGCGATGTGGGCACCGTCGGAATCGGCATCAGCCAGAATACAGACCTTGTTGTAGCGCAGCTTGCCGAGATTGTTGGTGCCGGGCTCGACGCCGATGGCGATGGAAATATCATGCACTTCCTGCGAGGCCAGCACGTCGGCGGCATCGACCTCCCAGGTGTTCAGGATCTTGCCACGTAACGGCATGATTGCCTGGTAGGTTCGATCACGCGCCTGCTTGGCGGAACCACCGGCGGAGTCTCCTTCCACCAGGAACAGCTCGGTTCGGTCCGTATCGGTCGAGGTGCAATCGGCAAGTTTGCCCGGCAGCGCCGGCCCTGCGGTTACTTTCTTGCGCACCACCTTCTTGCCGGCACGCTGGCGTGTCTGCGCATTCTCGATCGCCATCCAGGCAATCTTTTCACCTGCGTCGGTATGATGGTTGAGCCACAGGCCGAACGCGTCACGCACCACGCCGGATACGAATGCCGCGCACTCGCGCGAGGAAAGACGCTCCTTGGTCTGCCCGCTGAACTGGGGGTCGGCGAGCTTGATCGACAGGATATAACTACAATTGTCCCAGACATCTTCCGGGCTCAGCTTGACGCCGCGCGGCAGCAGGTTGCGGAACTCGCAGAACTCGCGCACTGCCTCGGTCAGCCCCATGCGCAGACCGTTGACGTGGGTGCCACCCTGGATGGTCGGGATCAGGTTGACATAACTTTCTGCCACCGCTTCACCACCCTGCGGCAGCCAGGCCAGCGCCCATTCTGCCGCCTCGTGATTGCCTTCCATCCTGCCGGTGAACGGCTCCTCCGGCAGGGTTGCCGCGCCATCCAGTTCAGTACGCAGGTAATCGCGCAAGCCGTCCTCGTAATACCACTCCTGCCGTTCATCGCTGGCCTCGTCATGCAGGCTGACCTGCAGACCCGGACACAACACCGCCTTCGCACGCAATATGTGGCGTAGGCGGGACAGGGAAAATTTTGCCGAGTCAAAATATTTTGCATCCGGCCAGAAGCGCAGCGTGGTACCGGTATTCTGCTTGCCAACGGAACCGACCTCTTCCAGTGCAGACTGCTTGTCGCCATTGGCAAAAGCCATATTGTATTCCTTGCCCCCGCGCCGCACCCATACTTCAAGATGTTTTGACAGCGCGTTGACCACCGACACGCCGACACCGTGCAGGCCACCGGAAAACTGGTAGTTCTTGGAGGAAAACTTGCCGCCGGAGTGCAGCCGGGTCAGGATTACCTCGACACCGGGCACACCCTCATTCGGATGGATATCAACCGGCATGCCACGGCCATCATCCTTCACCTGCAGCGATCCATCCTTGAACAGTGTCACCTCGATGCGTTTCGCATGACCGGCCATGGCCTCGTCAACACTGTTGTCGATCACCTCCTGTGCGAGGTGATTGGGACGCGTGGTGTCGGTATACATACCCGGCCGCTTGCGTACCGGCTCCAGCCCGCTGAGCACCTCGATGGCAGATGCGTCATAAACAGTACTCATGAACGACTACTCTTGTTGTCTGGCACAGGTCTCAATCTCCGATACTCGGCCTTGATGAATGCATCCGGCGCAGGATGGCATCAGCATCCTTGTATGGCTCGACTGGATTACACATGTAGCGGTAATACAATGTCTTCCGGTAGGCCCCGGTACCAGTCGTGGTTAGCGGCTGCCAGTCAGAAGCCGGCAACTCGTGCCATTGCCCGGCGGACCCGTAGGCAAAGCGCCGGTAGCTTTTTTCACCACAATGCAAACCTTCATAGGTTACATTCCAGACGCCTGATGCAGAAACCAGCACCGAGGTAAATCGCACCACCTTGTCCGCGCCGGCGGTCAGCGACTGCGGGTCGATGTAGGTCCGGAATCCGGTCGTATCCATATTCAGCTCCAGCAACCGCCCGTCCTGCGGGTAAGCGGGCAGCTGGCTGCCCTGCTCCTGCCACTGCTGGTCATCCGGCGGGGGTGGTCGGGTTAAACCAGCCGGGCCATCCTCACGCGGATATACCTCACCGATGACCTGCACAGGAAATACCAGCAACAGCCACAGACAGACGAGCCCAGACAGTGGAATGACAGAACGAGAGAGCGATTTCATGGGATGCGCAGTGTAAAGAAAAATGCCGGCATAGCCAATTTTATCGGTAGCGTGACAAACGGCAGTTACTGATGCCGTTGATAACGCTGATGATCACTGCCGCGCACGCCGTCCACAGCACAGACCGGCACCGGGAGGATCAGTCCAGGTCGGCTGCCAGCGCAATGCGTACCCGGTCGGCCACCGGTTCGAGCTGGTGTTGATAATCAGGGTGATCGATGCCGATGGAAAGCGATGCGCCCTGTTTCATATCCTGTACCATTTGCGCAGACAGCTCGAAACGCAGGAAATGTACCGCCGAGGTTTTATCCGTCGTTGAACGGTCCAGATCTTCATCGGCGAAAGCATGCACGGCGTCATGCCTGTCGATCCGTACCCAGACGCAGTCCTCGATACCAATCAAGCCGGCCAGCAGCGCATGCCGCAGCTCGACATCCGGCTCCTCTATCATGAAGGTGGCCTTCCAGTTCGCGCCATCCGGTATCAGCGGGTTGTAGGCGTCCAGCTCATCCTGGATGCCGTGCGCCTCGAAAATACGTTCGGCCCGCAACATTTCCTGGATCTGGTACTGGATGGTTTCCCGGTCCTCAAAGTACAGGGTTGCGGATGGCCCGATATGCACCTTGCGGTCTTTTTTATGTGCCATTACCCGGGAGCGTATCTCGGAACGCCGGGTGGCGTATTGCTCGAGGCTGTAGAGGTCCTGCCGGGTCAGCTTGTCCATTCAGATTCCATATGCCATGCGTAAGAGGGTCAGCGGGTGCACCGGTGGCTTGCCGGCATGCATCCCGTTCTCGATCTGGTGGCCTGCCATCGGACAGTCGCTGCTGTAATGTTTCGCATTGGCACGCACCACCCGGTTCACAACCGGGCGGCAGATCTTCATCGAGATTTCGTGGAATTCCTTTTTAACCGCATAGGTACCATCATGACCGGAACAGCGCTCGATCGCCTCCACCGTGGTGCCCGGAACCAGCTGCAATATATCGCGCGTCTTCATCCCGATGTTTTGCACGCGCAAATGACAGGCGACATGGTATGCCACCAGGCCCAGTGGTTGCTTGAAGTCGATCTTTAACTTGCCGTGCTTGTGACGCAGCATGAGGTATTCGAACGGATCGTAAATCGCATTCTTCACCCGCGCGACATCGGCGTCATCCGGAAACATCAGCGGCAGTTCCTGCTTGTACATCAGCACGCAGGACGGTATCGGCGCGACAATATCCCAGCCGTCCTCGATCATGCGCAACAATTCCGGAATATTTGCATCGCGTGCAGCGCGCACGGATTCCAGGTCGCCCAGCTCCAGCTTGGGCATGCCGCAACACTGCTCCTTGCGCGCCAGCGTGACCGGGATATCGTTATGCTCGAAAATGGCAGCGAGATCCTCGCCGATACCCGGCTCATTGTAGTTTCCATAACAGGTCGCAAACATCACCACCTTGCCGGTTGTCGCCCCGGCCGCCTGGGCACCATCACCGGAAGCACGCGTTATCCGCTTGCGCAGCGTCTTGCTGTGATATTTGGGAACGATGGCATCCGGATGCACGCCCAGCACCTTGTCCAGCAGCTTGCGCCCGGATTTGTTCTGGTTGGCCGCGTTGACGAACCGGTTGATCACCGGGATACCGGCCAGCCTGCCAACCGTGTCGGTCGATGTGAGTATGCGGTCGCGTGCCGATACCGTGCCCTGCTTGAACCTCACCGCCTTGGCACGCAACATCAGGTGCGGAAAATCGACATTCCATTCATGGGGCGGCACATAGGGACACTTGGTCATGTAGCACATGTCGCACAGATAGCAGTGGTCCACGACCTTCCAGTACACCTCGCGTGGCACACCATCGAGTTCCATGCTGTCAGATTCATCAATCGCATCGAACAGCGTGGGAAAGGCATTGCAGAGGCTGAAGCAACGGCGGCAGCCATGACAGATATCGAACACCCGCTCCAGCTCGGCGAACAGGTTTTGCTCCTGGTAGAACTGCGGATTTTTCCAGTCCAGGGCATGACGGGTTGGCGCGCCCAGGCTGCCCTCACGCGTGCCTTCTGTGTTCGATCCCATGATAGTGGCGTCCTTATCCTGTCGGTGGCACTGACAATCCTCCGTTCCTGCACGCAACGGGGCCGGCTAACCGGCCCCGCGCGGTTCCTGATCAGACCGGCTAATCAATCATCCAGGGTATCAAGCGCCTTCTGGAAGCGATTGGCATGAGAACGCTCGGCCTTGGCCAGGGTCTCAAACCAGTCTGCGATTTCATCGAAACCTTCGTCACGTGCGGACTTGGCCATACCCGGGTACATGTCGGTGTACTCATGGGTCTCGCCGGCAATCGAAGCCTTCAGGTTGTTTGACGTAGAGCCAATGGGCAGGCCGGTGGCCGGGTCGCCAACCGCTTCCAGGTATTCCAGGTGCCCGTGGGCATGACCGGTCTCGCCTTCTGCCGTAGAGCGGAATACTGCTGCCACGTCGTTATATCCCTCAACGTCCGCCTTGGCGGCGAAATACAGGTAGCGGCGATTGGCCTGTGACTCGCCTGCAAATGCGTCCTTGAGACTTTTCTCGGTTGTGCTGCCTTTTAATTCCATGATCAATCCTCTCGATTGCTTTCCTGTGTTACGGGGTAGCTCCCGCGGCACATTTAGACACTGTCTACATGTGCCCGAAACCTTACTCCGACCCCCGATTTGCGTCAAGACTCGCTGCACCCGCAGGTTCATTGACCCCTGTCGGCAGGGTGTTGTACCGTAGGCTGAATTCTTCGAACATTCAAGCTTATGACAAGAAAAAAAGGCACCACTCCCGGATTCGAGCAGGCATTGCAGGAACTCGAACAGCTGGTTGAGAAAATGGAACAGGGCGAACTCAGCCTGGAGGACTCCCTGCAGCATTTTGAACAGGGCATCCAGCTTTCCCGTGCCTGTCAGCAGGCATTGCAGGAGGCCGAGCAGAAAGTCGAAATCCTGATGCGCAAGAATAACCAGGAAGAAATCGTTCCATTCAGCAACGAAGATGCCTGAGGCCGCTCTCGCTGCATTCCTTGCCGACAATTGTGCACGGCTGGAATCCTGTCTGGAACAATGGTTGCCGCCGGCTGGCACTCACCCCGCCCGGCTGCACGAGGCCATGCGCTATACGGTGCTGGATGGCGGCAAACGCATCCGCCCTACCCTGGTCTACGCCAGTGGCCAGGCCGTTGGCGCCAGGCAGGCCCTGCTCGACGCGCCGGCGGCAGCGGTCGAACTAATCCATGCCTACTCGCTGATTCACGATGACCTGCCGGCCATGGATAATGATGACCTGCGCCGCGGCAAGCCGAGCTGTCACCGTGCCTTCGACGAGGCCACCGCGATTCTGGCAGGGGATGCACTGCAAGCACTCGCCTTTTACATCCTGGCACACCATAGCGCACCACAACTGGATGCCGGGGTCCGGCTGCAGATGCTGGAGCGCCTGGCCAGCGCGGCCGGTTCGCGCGGCATGGCCGGGGGACAGGCCATTGACCTGTCCGCCACCGGCCGGCAGTTGAACATTGCCGAACTGGAGGATATGCACATCCACAAGACCGGCGCGCTGGTTCGTGTCAGCGTGTTACTGGGTGCCTTGTGTGGAACTGCCACGACAGACAAGCAGCTCGAACAACTCGACCACTACGCCAAGTGCATCGGGCTGGCATTCCAGATCCGCGATGACATCCTCGACGTCGAGGGCGAAGTACTGTCGCTCGGCAAGCACACCGGCATGGACCAGCAGCGGGAAAAATCCACCTACCCGGCCCTGATGGGTCTGGAACCGGCGCGCCAGCGTGCCCGCGAACTGCACGAGGAGGCCCTGGACAGTCTCGCCGGCTTCCACGGCAGCGCCGATCCACTGCGCTGGATTTCTCTATATATTATTGAAAGAGAAAGATAATTCCAAAGGATAAAGCACGCCGGCAATTGTATACAGCGGCGCTCTCCGCTAGTATCCCAGCTGTTGACTCAGGTATTCCCCACGCACAGCAAACTGGCCGGATACCCCTTTGGGCGGATTTGCAGGTCAGCAGCCGGCAGGTAATCTGGACTGGCTCAATGAACCTGCGGACTTATCGCTCGCGACAAACCGGACACAGGCAATGAAATCAACGAAAATCGCACACAGCACCGACAGCACGATCGCTGACGTGCAAAACAATCCCGATACCCGCCAGCTCCCGATCGACAAGGTCGGTATCAAGGACATCCGCCACCCGGTGCGCGTAAAAGACCGTACCGGCCGGGAGCAGCACACCATCGCCACCTTCAACATGTACGTGAACCTGCCGCACAATTTCAAGGGCACGCACATGTCGCGTTTCGTGGAGATCCTCAACCTGCACGAATACGAGATCAGCGTTGACTCGTTCCGCCAGATGTTGCGCGAAATGGCCGAACGACTGGAGGCCGAGTCCGGTCACATCGAGATGAACTTCATCTACTTCGTCAACAAGGCCGCCCCGGTGTCCGGCGTACAGAGCCTGCTCGATTACAACGTCACCCTGATTGGCGAGATTACCGACGGCAAGCCAAAAATGAACATCAAGGTCGTGGTGCCGGTTACCAGCCTGTGCCCGTGCTCCAAGAAAATCTCCGAGTACGGCGCACATAACCAGCGCTCGCATGTCACGATCAATGCACGTACCAACGGTTTTTTCTGGATCGAGGACCTGATCGACCTGGTCGAGAAGGAGGCTTCCTGCGAGCTATACGGCCTGCTGAAACGACCGGACGAGAAATACGTCACCGAAAAGGCATACAACAACCCGAAATTCGTTGAAGACATGGTGCGCGATGTCGCGATGCGCCTGAACGAGCACGCGCGCGTTGAAGCCTACATGGTGGAAGCAGAGAATTTCGAGTCGATCCACAATCACTCCGCCTACGCCATGATCGAGCACGACAAGGAAAAACAGTAGCAGCACCTTGCCGGCGCAGCAGTTCCCATGACAAACCAGTCGCAGCCGCGCAGCGCTGCTGCCTGAGCTGTTGTTTCTGCATGCGCACATTTCTTGTGCGACTGGAGCAAAGCTAAAACTTCTTGCGCAAGGTCATCAACTGGCCGCTGTTGGTGATTTCCAGCCGGCCCAGGTAACTCATCCCGAGCAATGCCGTTTCCGGCTGCATACCTTCCAGTACGACCGCAGCAACATTACGCAACTCCAGCTCACCGACCTTCACCCGGTCGAGGCTCACCGACCAGGCCGCCTCCACCCCGGAGGCAGTGGTCACCGACGCAGGCGCCCCGGTGACCCGGTAATCGATACCCAGCCGTCGCGCCTGTGCAGAGTTCAGCGCCACCAGCGTCGCACCGGTATCCACCATGAACGGCACGGGAAGTCCGTTGATACTGCCGACCGTGGTATACATACCCTGCGTGTTGCGCCTGACCTGCACCTCGCTGACCGATGCCTCGCGCTGGCGTGCGGTGACCCGGCCATCCAGCCGCGCAACCACCCGCTTGCCATTAATCAGCAACACGGCGGACTCACTGTCCGCCTCGACCAGCTGGATACCCTGCGGACCGGACTGACCGACCCTCAGGATTGATTGCTTACCATCGATGAGCAGTACGGCGCGATCGTTGAACAGCCCGACCACATGCACCTCGGGCGCGGCCAGCAGCCGGCCCGGCAACAGCGCCACCACTGCGCCGAGCATGATGATGGGTATAATGCGTGGCATATTCATCTCCCTTATCTGACCAAAACTATCGGCCTGTAATGAGACCTCTGTATATTTTCCGGCATATCACCTGCGAAGGCCCCGGTTACCTGGCCGAGGTACTGTCACGCAATCAGGTTCCGTACCGGCTGATCTGTGTCGATGCCGGAGATCCCGTGCCGGATTCCATTACGGATTGTGCGGGACTGGTTTTCATGGGCGGCTCCATGAGCGTCAATGACCCGCTGCCGTGGATTGCTGCTGAACTGCGACTGATTCGCGCAGCACAACAGTCCGGCATGCCGGTACTGGGCCACTGTCTTGGCGGACAATTGATCAGCAAGGCGCTTGGCGGAGCGGTGACAAAAAACCCGGTCAGGGAAATCGGCTGGCATGCGGTGCGCAGGTCCAGCACTGGGACTGCGGGGCAATGGCTGGAGGATTTTCCGAAGGAAGCCATGCTGTTCCACTGGCACGGTGAAACCTTCTCGATCCCGGCAGGTGCAGAAGTCATCCTGGAAAACGACCATTGCACCCACCAGGCATTTGCCATTGGCAATACACTGGCGCTGCAATGCCATGTCGAGATGACCGCACCGATGGTTCGCGAGTGGTCCGATCTCTACCAGCACGAAATTGCCCACCCGGGCGGCGCGGTGCAATCGGCCGCAGCCATCACTGACGACCTGGACACGCGCATCGCGGCAGCGCACCAGGCAGCGGATCTGCTGTATACAAAATGGCTGGAGCCGCTGCTGGGATAAACCCCCTGCCTACTGAAGGAATACCAGTCCCTGCAGAATTGCCGCTGCGAACAGCCCGGCCAGCAGATCATCCAGCATGATGCCAAAACCACCGTGCACATGCTGGTCCAGCCAGCGGATCGGCCAGGGCTTGAGGATGTCGAAAATTCGAAACAGCACAAATCCGGCACCAATCCATAACCAGCCGGGTGGTGCGAGTATCATGGTAACGAGATAACCGACAATCTCGTCCCAGACAATGCCGGGATGGTCATGCACGCCAAGCCGGTTGGCGGCGTGTGCACAGATCCCGATACCAGCGAGAAACAGCACGGCCACCAGCAACAGGTAGGCCGGCAACTCCAGCAAGCTCGCCAGCAGGTAGACCGGGATGGCAACCACGGTACCTGCGGTACCGGGCGCACGCGGTACCAGGCCACTGCCAAATCCGAACGCGAGAAAGTCCAGCGGATGCAGCAATAAACGCACAGGTATCACGCTAGCCATGCTGCCCGTCCCGAAAATGATTATAGCCGGCAGCTGCAGAATGGTATGGCTCGCCACCGGACCGGTAACAGCGAATACCAGGCCGCGCCTCGATTGCCCCGATTGCGGTACACGGGCACTCAAACCCGGCGAGGCACTGTTCCAGCCTGGCAGCATGCTGCTCCGGCACGGTAAAGCACAGCTCGTAATCATCACCCGCCGACAACGGCAATTCGTAATACAGCGGCTGAACACCCGGCCCTGGTGCGTCGATCAGCGCAAGAAATGCCACCGAACGCGGCAAGGCATCGACATCGATCGTCGCTCCCAGCCCGCCTGTTTCGAGCAGGTGACCGAGGTCGGCAAGCAGACCATCGGAAATATCAATCGCGGCTGAGGCCAGCCCACGCAATGCCATGCCGATCGCTACCCGGGGTTGCGGAAAATCCAGCCGTTG
>CAJQOV010000166.1 GCA_905480065.1 uncultured Gammaproteobacteria bacterium
GGTGCGGCCATGTTGCCGAAGCGGGTCGGGCTGCCCAGGGCAAGTCCGTTGCATTCACGCAGGTCATCCAGGGTCGCGTAGGGTGGGCCATCGTCCGGGATGCTGTCGGCAGTGGCTTCACATACGGTGGAGACTGCTGGCACGGTACGGATACGTGCGGCGCAATCGTTTACCGATTCGATACCGTAGGCAATGTGCTGCGCCATCTGGCCGGTAGCGCCGTAGCGGCTGTAGTAAAGGACGAGTATTTCGTTCATGTTTTTCAGTCAATAGTTGCCACAGAGGTCACAGAGAATATTCTTTCTTGTCCGGCAAGTCGCCTGCAGATTGCGATTCGGTCCGGGCAATGCCATTGATCATGTCTTTGTTCAGACATGGTATTTCTCTGTGTCCTCTGTGTCCTCTGTGTCCTCTGTGTCCTCTGTGGCAAAGGTTTTTATATAATCTCCAGTACTTTTTCCGGAGGTCGGCCGATGGCGGCCTTGCCGCCGCAGACCACGATCGGGCGCTCGATCAGTATCGGGTATTGCACCATCGCGGCAATCAGCTGTTCACGTGTGCAAGCGTGATTGTCCAGGCCAGCCGCGCGGTATTCGGCCTCCCGGGTGCGCAGCAGCGCACGCGGCTCCAGGCCCAGCAGCTCGAGCAGCTGATCGAGGGTGGCCGCATCCGGCGGGGTGTCGAGGTATTCAATTACCCGTGGCTGGATGCCCTGTGCACCGAGTAATTCCAGTGTGGCGCGTGACTTGCTGCAGCGCGGATTGTGGTAGATGGTGACCGTGTCGGTCATGCGGCTGTTCCTCGATGTGCCATGTGGTTACCTGACAATGGGGATGTCGGCGATGCGCATGCGCCACTCGCGCGGACCGCTTTCATGCACCGAGTTGCCCTGCGCATCGACCGCGACCGTCACCGGCATATCCTCCACCTCGAACTCGTACACCGCCTCCATGCCGAGTTCCTCGAACGCCACCACCCGCGCAGCGCGAATGGCCCTGGATACCAGGTAGGCGGCGCCGCCGGTAGCAATCAGGTACACCGCGGCATGGCGTGCGATCGCCTGCAGGCCGGCGGGGCCACGTTCCGCCTTGCCGATCATGCCGAGCAGACCGGTCTTTGCCAGCATGGTCTCGGTGAACTTGTCCATGCGTGTGGCCGTGGTCGGGCCGGCCGGGCCAACGATTTCGTCGCCGACCGGGTCAACCGGGCCGACGTAGTAGATGAAGCGGCCGTGGAAATCGAGGCCGTTTGGTAACGGCTCGCCGCGCTCGAGCAGGTCCACGATCCGTTTGTGTGCTGCGTCGCGCCCGGTCAGGAAGGTGCCGTTGAGCAACAGCGTTTCCCCCGGTTTCCAGTCACGGATTTCCTCGCGCGTGATGCCGTTCAGGTGCACCCGGCGACTGCGGGTGCCGGCGTCCTGCGTGATCTGCGGCCAGTCCTCCAGTCGTGGTGCCTGCAGTTGCGCCGGGCCACTGCCATCGAGCGTGAAATGCACATGCCGGGTCGCGGCGCAGTTCGGGATGATCGCCACCGGCTTGGAGGCGGCGTGCGTCGGGTAGTCCTTCAGTTTGACGTCCAGTACGGTGGTCAGGCCGCCGAGTCCCTGTGCGCCAATACCCAGTGCATTGACCTTGTCAAAGATTTCCAGCCGCAGTTCCTCGAGCCGGGTTTGCGCGCCGCGCGCCTGCAGTTCGTGGATGCTGATCGGCTCGAGGATGGCCTCTTTCGCCAGCAACATGGCTTTCTCTGCGGTGCCGCCAATGCCAATGCCGAGGATGCCAGGTGGACACCAGCCGGCGCCCATGGTCGGTACCTGGGCGAGCACCCATGCCACCAGGTCGTCGCTGGGGTTGAGGATTGCGAAGCGCGTTTTGTTTTCGGAGCCACCGCCCTTGGCCGCCACCGTGATCTCGACGCCGTCGCCCGGCACGATATCCTTGTGGATCACGGCGGGGGTGTTGTCACCGGTGTTGCGGCGTGCGCCGGCCGGGTCGGACACGATCGAGCCGCGTAACGGGTTGCCGCTGTCCAGCCAGGCACGCCGCACCCCCTCGTTGACCATGGCGTCGATACTGCAATCGGTGTCCCAGCGTACGTCCATGCCCACTTTCAGAAATACATTGACGATACCGGTGTCCTGGCAGATCGGGCGATGCCCTTCTGCACACATGCGTGAATTGATCAGGATCTGCGCCATGGCGTCGCGTGCCGCCGGTGACTGCTCGCGCTGCCAGGCCGCGTGCATGGCGTGAATAAAGTCGGCCGGGTGATAGTAGGAAATGAATTGCAGGGCATCACGGATGCTGTCGATGAAAACCTGCTTGCTGATAGTACTCATGCGCCGGCTGCGGAACCTCGGTCACCAAAATCGGTCTCAATTGTAGCTGTTTCGGCGGGCCGCGGGTAAATCACGGCATCCTGGCCCCGGCGGCGTTATAATCACAGCCAACCTGTTACCCGGAGTACGGTATGCGTAAATTGCTGCTGCTGGTGGCCTGCCTGGCCACCCCTGTCATGGCCGCCGATGCGGTGGATTTCACCTTGCCGGATCTCGATGGCAAGCCGGTCTCGGTCGCTGATTACCGCGGCAAATGGGTGATCGTGAATTTCTGGGCCACCTGGTGCCCGCCGTGCCTGGAGGAAATCCCTGACCTGGTCGACCTGTATGACGAAAATCGCGAGCGGCTGGTGGTGCTGGGCGTGAATTACGAGGAGGTGAACGAGGAATACCTGAAGGGATTCGTCGAAAGCCACCTGATCAGTTACCCGGTGATGCGCATGGATCCCTTGCCCATGACGCCGCTGGGTCCGGTGATGGGGCTGCCAACCACCTTTATTATCTCTCCCCAGGGCGAGCGCATGGCACGCCAGGAAGGCCCGGTCACACGCCAGGCCATCGAGAAGTACATCCAGCGCAAGGAAGCCGGGCAGGCGACCACCGCTGCCGTGCAGGTGCCTTCGGGCAGTGCACAGTAACGCAGGATTGCTGTCATGCCGGGCGCGAAGCGGCAAGCTCCCGGTAGGCAAGCAGCTCGCCAGCATGGCTGTCCCGCATACAGGCGCGGAGACACCAGCCGGTAGCTTTGCTTTTGTCCCCTCGGTAACTGCTCCTGTCGCGCTCTGCCGAGCCCATCCCTGCACCGCTACCTCCTGCATCCCGGCAGCCCTCACCCCAAGCCTCTCGCGCACCGCGCGGGAGTAGCCGGGACAGCAATGGCTCGCTATCGTTTCATGCGCCGCTGCATTCCCCGTAATGGCCGGTTGCACAGGCGTTACCCGGTGTCGGTCACGTGATCTGCCGACGTTGCCTGGTTGCGGGGAGGGTGCAGGGCGTGTTCTTTCGCGCGTCTGCGCGGCACCAGGCCCTGGCGCTCGGTATACAGGGCTATGCCCGCAACCTGCCGGATGGCCGCGTCGAAGTGCTGGCCTGCGGTACTGCGGCGGCGGTCGATGCCATGTGTGAATGGCTGCATGCCGGCCCGCCACAGGCCGAGGTCAGCGCGGTGGATTGCGCGGCCATCGAGACGGCAGCGCCGAACGGTTTCAGCGTGGCCTGATCAGGATGCCCTGCGCGGAACCTGTGCCTTCCATTTGCCCGGATCGAGTACCGTATCGCTGGGCGGATGCGTGGTGTCAGCAACCGGGTAGTCCAGCGTGTAATGCAGGCCGCGGCTTTCCTTGCGCAGTTGCGCCGAGCGGATGATCAGCGCGGCGACCTCGGCCAGGTTGCGCAACTCGATGAGATCGCTGGAAACGGTGAAGTTGCTGTAGTACTCCTGGATCTCCTGCTGCAACAGGTCAACACGCCGCCAGGCGCGCTGCAGTCGCTTGTTGGTGCGTACGATGCCCACGTAATTCCACATGCAGCGGCGCAACTCGTCCCAGTTGTGGCTCACCACCACTTCCTCGTCGGAATCGCGTACGCGGGATTCATCCCAGGCCGGCAGCAAGGCCGGCGGTGGTGACTGGTCGCGGGTGGCAACGATTTTTTGTGCGGCTGCCCGGGCGAACACCAGGCATTCCAGCAGGGAGTTGCTGGCCATGCGGTTGGCACCGTGCAGGCCGGTGCAGGCAACCTCGCCGATCGCATACAGGCCGGGCAGGTCTGTCGCGCCGCTGAGATCGGTCATCACTCCGCCACAGGTGTAATGGGCGGCCGGAACCACCGGGATCGGCTCCAGGGTCATGTCGTAACCCAGTTCGCGGCAACGGGCATAGACATTCGGAAAATGCTCGCGGATAAACGGTGCCGGCTTGTGGCTGATGTCGAGCAGTACGTATTCGGCGCCGAGTCGTTTCATTTCGTGGTCGATGGCGCGTGCCACGATGTCGCGTGGCGCCAGGTTACCGCGCGGATCGAAACGTTCCATGAACGGGGTCCGATCCGGCAGCAGCAACACGCCGCCTTCCCCGCGCACGGCCTCGGTGACCAGGAATGATTTCGCTTGCGGGTGATACAGGCAGGTCGGGTGGAACTGGTTGAATTCCAGGTTGGCCACCCGGCAGCCGGCACGCCAAGCCATGGCAATTCCGTCACCGCTGGAAGTATCCGGATTGCTGGTATAGAGATACACCTTGCTGGCACCGCCGGTGGCCAGTACCACGTTACTGGCGGAGAAGGTGTCGACGTGACCTGCCTCGATTCCCAGCGCATAGGCGCCGAGACAGCGATTCGGCGTCTGCCCCAGCTTGCTGGCGGTAATCAGGTCAATGGCGATATGTCCTTCGAATATCTTGATATTGCTGCGTTTGCGGGTTTCGCTGACCAGCGAGGTCTCCATCGCGCGGCCGGTGGCGTCGGCCGCATGCAGCACGCGCCGCGTGGAATGGCCGCCCTCGCGGGTGAGATGGAAGGCCTCCGGGGCATTGCTGTTGCCATGGCGGGTGAACGGGACGCCGAGGTCGACCAGCCACTGGATGGCCTCCGGCGCGTTTTCGATCGTGAAGCGGACAGCATCCGGGTGATTGAGGCCGGCGCCGGCGTTCAGGGTGTCCTGGATGTGCGATTCGAACGTGTCGCTCGGGTCGGTGACTGCTGAAATGCCGCCTTGCGCATACAAGGTGCTGCTCTCCTCGAGCCGGCTCTTGGCGAGTATCGCGATGTGCAGGGTGTCTGGCAGGCGCAGCGCCAGGCTGAGACCTGCTGCGCCGCTACCGATGATCAGCACGTCGAATTGCCGGTTATCTGCCATGGGTCATATGCCTGTCTGTGGTCGATTTTCTTCAATATCCACGCCGGTTATGGACGAGGGAACGTGTACAATTCCAATGCAGATTTGTGGTCCGCCAGCGCCTAGTGCGAACTGACTGATTTTCATACATTATCATGAACTATCCGGAATTCGGGTGGTCCACCCGATGGTTCCGGGTGGAAGGGAGACAGCCCGGATGGGCGAACGAGGCATAGATCAGGCACTGGTTGAGCGGGTCCAGCAGGGCGACAAGCGCGCGTTCGATGTTCTTGTTCTGAAATACCAGAACAAAATCATACAGTTGGCATACCGCTATGTGCATGATCACGACGAGGCCATGGATGTGGCCCAGGAGGCCTTTATCAAGGCCTACAAGTCACTCGGCAACTTTCGGGGCGAGAGCGCTTTTTTTACCTGGATCTACCGGATCGCGATCAACACCGCGAAGAATCACCTGGTGGCGAGCGGGCGGCGCCCGCCGAGGTCGGACCTGGATGCACAGGATGCGGAACAATATGAGGGTGCGTCGGGTCTTAGAGAATACGATACGCCGGAACATGTGCTGTTGCGTGACGAGATCAAGGAGACCATCGCCAGCGCGATAAATGATTTGCCGGATGATCTGCGTACCGCAATTACCTTGCGCGAACTGGAAGGCCTGAGTTATGAAGAGATTGCGCAGGCCATGGAATGCCCTATCGGGACGGTTCGGTCGAGAATTTTCCGGGCACGCGATGCGATCGATGCAAAGCTGAGACCATTACTCGATTAGATAACACGGGTTGCCAATTATGAAAGAAAAAATACATGAACAGCTTTCGGCAATGGTGGATGATGAACTGTCGGATGCCGAGCAGGCATTGTTGATCAGACAGCTGTCCGCTGATTCCGGCCTGCAACTCGTGCTCTCGCGCTACCAGATGCTCAGTGATGCCCTGCGCAACATGCTGCCGCAGCAGGTCGACATCAGTTTCCACGAACGGGTTCACGCTGCACTGCAGCAGGAAGATACCATCCACGCCGCGCCGCCTGCCGATACCCGCTGGTACCGGCCGCTGGCCGGGGTGGCCATTGCCGCCTCGGTTGCGGTCGTTGCCGTGCTATCACTGCAGAGCACGCGCGAGGACGGTGCGGCTGAGGTGCAGGCCGTGGCCTCTTCTGCCCCGGCCATTGGTGATTACATCCGTGCCGAGAATATACCGGCGCCGGCTGCCAGCATGCGCGGACTGGACGTATACCTGGTCAATCACAATGAGTACGCAGCCAACCGCGGTGTGCAGGGTATGCTGCCCTATGTACGCATTATCGGGCGGGATATGCAGCCCGGCAGCAGCAACACCGAATGATGCTGCGTGCATGACGCAAGTGGAATATTGGCCGGCGGGTCTTCCGGATATGCAGCAGTGAAGTGGCTGTTGATCACACTGCTGGCTGCGACCGGCCAGCTGCACGCAGCAGAATCGGCTCGTCAATGGCTGGATGATATGTCCGGCGCCCTGGAATCGCTGAACTACGATGGTACGTTTGTCTATTTCCACGACAACAAGCTCGAGACCATGCGTATTATTCATCGGGTAGACGCAGGCGGGTTACGTGAGCGCCTGGTTTCACTGACCGGCAGTGCCCGCGAAGTCCTGCGCGATGACAAGGCAGTTACCTGCATTATGCCGGATAACAAATCTGTCATGGTCGGCCAGAGCCGTCCGCGCCAGCCGTTTCATGTGGTGCCCAGGGATCTCGACAGTCTGGCTGCCAATTACACCTTCGAAGATGCCGGTGAAGACCGGATGGCGGGTTATGCTGCACGGGTGATTGCCATAAAGCCGCGCGATACCCTGCGTTATGGCTACCGGTTCTGGATCGACCAGGATTCAAGAATGTTGCTCAAGTCAGACCTGACCGATGTTGATGGCATGCCGATCGAGCAGGTCATGTTTACCGGCCTGAGCATCGGTTCGGATATTCCGGGTGATGACCTGCAGCCATCGCTCAATGGCGACGGCTTCGCCTGGCACAGCCAGATGAATGATCGCCCTGTGCCGGGATACCAGGATGGAATTCCCGGCTGGCGTGTCCGGCAGCTGCCGACAGGGTTCAGTCTTAGCAATTTCCAGCACAAGTATATGCATGATGAACAGACTGACACCGAACACATGGTGTTCAGTGACGGGCTGGCTACGGTGTCCGTTTATGTGGAGCATGCCGGGTCGGTGCGGCAACCGCTGGTCGGGCATTCCGGCATGGGCGCCATGAATGCCTATGGTGTACAGCTGGATGGCCACCAGATCACGGTAGTTGGCGAGGTGCCGGCGGATACGGTCAAGATGATCGCCACCTCCCTGCAGCGGGCGCCGCAAACTGATGATTGAGGAAACCGGCCAGGTTGTCGATGTCGAAGGCGAGTTTGCCTGGATCGAGGCCGAGCGGACCAGTACCTGTGGCGGCTGCAGTGCGCGCAACGGATGCGGCACCGGGGTCATTGCCCGGGTGCTGGGCCGGCGTCGGCTGCACTTGCGGGCGATCAATCGCGCCGATGCGGCCATTGGTGACCAGGTCGTGATCGGAATTCCCGAATCGGGTTTGCTGTACGGGTCACTGGCAGTATATAGCGGCCCGCTGCTGGCATTGCTGGGCGGGGCGCTGATCGGCAACTGGGCTGTCGCGCACTGGTATCCTGTGGCCGGTGAAGTGGGTGCCATCGCCGGCGCGATTGCCGGACTGGGGGCAGGATTCGTGTGGCTGCGCAGCTTCAGCCGTCGTACCGGTACCCACCCGGCCTACCAGCCCGTTGTGTTGCGCCGCGTGCTCACCACGCTGCCGGTTAGCTGAGGCGGCTTGCCCGCATTGTTTGATGATTCAACTCTGGAGAGATATCAGTATGTGGAAGGCTATCAGGATCGTTATTTTTCCGCTGGGTTTGCTGTGCGTGACGCTTTCCGTTACGCAGTATGCGCATGCCAGTCACCTGGAAGGATTCTCCGAGCTGGTCAAGAGCGCCAGCCCGTCTGTGGTTAACATCAGCACTACGCAGAAGGTCCAGACCGGCATGCCGCAGCTGCCGGAAGGGTTCGAGATGCCGCAGTTGCCGGAAGGCAGCCCGTTCAACGAGTTGTTCAAGCATTTCTTTGACCAGGAGCAGGACGACGAGCCGAGCTATCACGATGCCAAGTCGCTGGGTTCGGGATTCATTATTTCCGATGACGGCTATGTGATGACCAACTATCACGTGGTCAAGGGTGCTGACGAGGTCATCGTACGCCTGAGTGACCGGCGCGAACTCAAGGGTGAGGTGATCGGCGAAGACCAGCGCAGCGATATCGCCCTGCTGAAGATCGAGGCCAGCAACCTGCTGCCGGTGGCAAAGATTGGCAAATCACAGGACCTGGAAGTAGGTGACTGGGTGGTGGCGATCGGTTCGCCGTTCGGCTTTGATCACTCTGCGACAGCCGGTATTGTCAGCGCCAAGGGCCGCAGCCTGCCGCGCGAGAACTATGTACCGTTTATCCAGACCGACGTGGCCATTAACCCGGGTAATTCCGGTGGCCCGTTGTTCAACCAGGATGGCGAGGTGGTTGGCGTTAACTCGCAGATCTACAGCCGCACCGGTGGTTATATGGGGCTGTCCTTCTCGATTCCGATCGAGGTTGCGATGGATGTTGCCGATCAGCTCAAGACCAAGGGGCGGGTCAGTCGTGGCTGGCTTGGCGTTTTGATCCAGGATGTAACGCTGGAACTGGCCGAATCGTTTGGCATGAAGAAGCCGCGCGGTGCGCTGGTGGCCAAGGTCTTGCCGGACAGTCCCGCGCAGGCCGCAGGCATCAAGGTCGGTGACGTGATCGTGAAGTTCAACGACAACGAGGTAATGAATTCTGCCAACCTGCCGCCGCTGGTCGGCAGTACCAAGGTGGGTGTGAAAATCCCGGTCGAAGTGTTCCGCAATACGAAAACCACGGTGATCCAGGTCACGCTTGGCGAATTGCCCGAAGAAGGCGCTGAACATGCGCAGGCCGAACCAGCTGCCACCGAAAAGACCAACCGGATGGGCATCTCGGTGTCAGGACTGACCGAGGAGCAGATGGCCGAGCAGAATGTAACCAGTGGCGTGCTGGTCACCCATGTGGTCAACGGTGCCGCTTCCCGTGGTGGCCTGCGCAAGGGCGACATCATCCTGTCCATGGATGGTCAGAATATCAACAGTGTCAAGCAGTTCTCGGGGCTGGTCGAGGCGTTGCCCGCCGGCAAGACGGTGGCCATGCTGGTGCAGCGCAGTGGCAGCCCCACCTTCCTTGCGATCAAGGTGCTGGAATAGCGGCTGACACCGCAGGGCGGCATACGTGGCGCTCCGGCTGACGGTGTATATTCGCCGCGGTTGCCATCTGTGCGAAGACATGACGCAGGCGCTGGAGCGCCTGCGTCATGAACTCGGGTTCAGTTATTCGACGGTGGATATTGATCGTGATCCGCAGCTGGTGCGCCGTTACGGTACCCGTGTTCCGGTGCTGGCGGACCGGGAAACGGAGATCTGCTACTACTTTCTCGAACCAGACCGCCTGCGTGCACATTGCGCCGCCCATCCCGGTGAGTGACTTGCGAGAAGGTTGCTGTATAATCCGGAACCCTTCGAGCAATCAGTAACTTGTCGTCCACTGACCACTCGCTTCCCAACAATCGCTACCCGCGTGCCCGGCACGCGCGAGCCACGGTATTGCGGGTTCCATGACCGATAGCCAGTACATACGCAATTTCTCCATTATCGCGCACATCGATCATGGCAAGTCCACGCTGGCGGATCGTTTCATCCAGTTGTGTGGCGGACTGACCGATCGCGAGATGGAGAACCAGGTGCTCGATTCGATGGACCTGGAGCGTGAGCGCGGCATTACCATCAAGGCACAAAGTGTTTCGCTGCATTACCAGTCACGCTCCGGACAGATGTACGAGCTGAACATGATCGATACGCCCGGGCACGTTGATTTTTCCTACGAGGTGTCACGTTCACTGGCGGCCTGCGAGGGTGCCCTGCTGGTGGTCGATGCCGCGCAGGGCGTGGAGGCGCAGAGCGTCGCAAACTGCTATACCGCGATCGATCTCGACCTCGAG
>CAJQOV010000167.1 GCA_905480065.1 uncultured Gammaproteobacteria bacterium
CTGATTTAGCGACCCGCTTGCACGCGAGTGCAGAAAAATAATTTGGCTCGCGCAAACAGCCAGCATCGCCGGGAACAAAGAGTTAATCGATCTACGCGCTATCACTTCCTCCAGCTAGCGTCCCTCCGGGTGAAGGTCGGAGCCTGCCCCCCGCGAAGGCGGGAGATGAGGGGATGGAAAATCAGGTAGGTTTGATTGGTACCCCCCTCACCCCACCCCCCTCGGTAATTGCTCCATGCATTACACTACCTCCTGCATCCATGCAGTCGTCCCGGAGGGAGAGGGGGGTAGCTCCAGACAGACCAGGCGCCCCTGTCCCGCTGGCGCCCCGCGCCGCTGCGCGAGAGGGGGTTCGTGTGACGGCAGTGATCCGACCCCATTTTTTGTGGCAATCGCACCGGGCCTGAGACACCATACAGCCCGCTGCACCGTAAAACTTGAATCCATCCAGGAAAAGGCCTGCTACCCGTCATGAATCCGGTTGTTTCGGTAACCAACCTGTCCAAGACCTACGCAGGCGGTCACCTGGCGCTTGACAACGTCAGCCTGGATATCATGCCCGGGGAAATCCTCGCCCTGCTCGGCCCGAACGGTGCCGGCAAGACCACGCTGATCTCGATTATTTGCGGCATCGTCAACGCCAGTGCAGGATCGGTAACCGTCGGCGGTTATGACAACGTGACGGACTTCCGCGCCGCGCGCAGCCTGATCGGCCTGGTGCCGCAGGAACTCACCCTCGGCGCCTTTGACCGGGTCTGGAACACGCTGAGTTTCAGCCGCGGCCTGTTCGGGAAAAAACCGGACCCGGCCTGTATCGAACGGATACTCAGGGACCTGTCGCTCTGGAACAGGAAAGACAGCCGGCTGATGACCCTGTCCGGCGGCATGAAACGGCGGGTACTGATCGGCAAGGCGCTGGCTCATGAACCCGCCATCCTGTTCCTCGACGAACCCACCGCCGGCGTGGACGTGGAATTGCGCAAGGACATGTGGAACCTGGTCAGGCGCTTGCGCGAGTCGGGGGTCACCATCATCCTCACCACGCACTATATCGAGGAGGCCGAGGCCATCGCGGACCGCGTGGGTGTCATCAACAACGGCAAGCTGCTGCTGCTCGATGACAAGCTGGCATTGATGGAAAAGCTCGGCAAAAGGCAGTTGATTGTCGATCTCAAGGACGCCATAACTGCCATTCCCGGGACGCTGTCACCGTGGGGCCTGGAACTGTCGGACGCCGGTGACCAGCTGATCTACAACTATGATCCACAGAAACTGCACACAGGGATTGCCGGCCTGCTACGCGCTATCAGTGATGCAGGTCTGTTACTGAAAGATATTCATAGCTCGCAGAGCTCGCTGGAAGACATCTTCATCAACATGGTGGGTACCGGAAAATGAACACCAGCGCAGTTCGTATCATCTATAAATATGAAATGTTGCGTGCCTGGGAAACCCTGTTGCAGAGTTTTGCCTCGCCGGTCATCTCCACGGTGCTGTATTTCGTGGTATTCGGCTCGGCCATCGGCACACGTATCGAACAGGTTGAGGGCATCTCCTACGGCGCGTTCATCGTACCCGGCCTGATCATGCTCGCCGTGCTGACCCAGAGCATCTCGAACGCGTCCTTCGGCATTTTCTTTCCCCGTTTTACCGGCACCATCTATGAAATTCTTTCCGCGCCGATCTCGTTTATCGAGATCATGTTGGGTTACGTCGGTGCGGCTGCCACCAAGTCGCTCATCATCGGCATCATCATCCTGGTCACGGCGGGGTTCTTTGTGCCACTCGAAGTCGCCCACCCGGTATGGATGCTCGGATTCCTGCTTCTGACGTGCATTTCTTTCAGCCTGCTCGGCTTCATCATCGGGTTGTGGGCGGACAATTTCGAAAAACTGCAGCTCATCCCGCTGCTGGTGATCACGCCCCTGGTGTTCCTTGGCGGCAGCTTTTACTCGATACACATGCTGCCGCCCGCCTGGCAAACCGTGACGCTGTTTAACCCGGTGGTCTACCTGATCAGCGGTTTTCGCTGGAGTTTTTTCGAGGTCTCGGATGTCAGCATCGGCCTGAGCCTGGCCATGGTGCTGGTGTTCCTTTGCACCTGCCTGGTCACCGTCTGGTGGATGTTCAAGACCGGCTATCGCCTCAAGCAGTAGTCGCAACAGGAACAAAAAGGGGTCGGAGTCCTTTTTCATCACTGGACAGCGTATTGGTCACTGTCTTTAAGAGAAAAAGGACTCCGACCCCTTTTTGTTCCGGCTGGAATTTCTGCCGTTGTTGACCATACTCATCAGGAGCATAGAAATCACAGGCAGGCCGAAAGTTTGCCATAGCAAGGGCTGCTCTGCGTTTCATCACAGAGGATTGACCATGAGCGATTTTCAGACACTGCTTGGAGACGAGAGTGAGTACCTGCTGGGACATGTATGCAAGGGTATCCCGAAGCAGATGCTGCACGTGCCAGGCCCGGATTTTGTCGACCGCGTGACGGCGCACAGCGACCGGGGCCCGCGGGTACTGCGTAATTTGCAGGCCTTGCACGACCATGGTCGACTCGGGGGCAGCGGGTACATGTCGATCCTTCCGGTGGACCAGGGTGTCGAACACTCCGCGGGGGCATCCTTCGCGCCGAACCCGCTGTATTTCGATCCGGAGAATATCGTCAGGCTGGCTATCGAAGGGGGTTGCAACGCGGTTGCGTCGACACTCGGGGTGCTTGGATCAATCAGCCGGAAATATGCCCACAAAATCCCGTTCCTGGTCAAGCTCAATCACAACGAGTTGCTGACCTATCCCAATCACTATGACCAGACGCTGTTCGCCAGCGTCGACCAGGCATTCGAACTGGGCGCGGTCGCCGTGGGCGCCACGGTGTTTTATGGCTCACCGGAAGCGCGCCGGCAGATCCTGGAGGTAAGCGAGGCCTTCGCCCATGCCCACGAACTGGGCATGGTCACGTTCCTGTGGGCCTATTTGCGCAACTCCGCGTTCAAGAAAGACGGCGTTGACTACCACACGGCGGCGGACCTGACCGGGCAGGCAAACCACCTGGCAGTGACGATTGAAGCGGACATCATCAAGCAGAAGCAGGCGCAAACCAACGGCGGCTACAACGCCATCCAGTTCGGCAAGACCCACCCGCGGGTGTACGAGGAACTGACCAGCGACCACCCGGTAGACCTTGTGCGTTACCAGGTCGCCAACTGTTACATGGGGCGCATCGGCATGATCAATTCCGGCGGCCCTTCGGGCAAGGATGACCTGCACCAGGCCGTGCGTACCGCAGTCATCAACAAACGTGCTGGCGGAACGGGACTGATTTCCGGGCGCAAGGCGTTTCAGCGGCCGATGGCCGACGGGATAAAGCTGCTCAATGCGATCCAGGACGTCTACCTGTCACGCGACGTGACGATCGCCTGATTCTCGCAGGGGCCGTCATGGTGCATGTACTTCTGACTGGCGGCCGCAACTTGCCCTTCCCGGGCAGTATTCCGCCCGGTGTGGCCAGCGGAAACGGAGCACGCAACGCACCCTGCGGGGGATAACGGAAAAACAGGACCGGGTAATGCAGGGGTGGCCGTGCGCACCGCCCGGAAACCACGGCACCTGAACAGCACGCTGCGCCTGGTTACCCGAAGCTGCGGCTAGTCCTCGCGGTTGAGTTCCTTGATGATGTAGCCGCCGGATTTTTCGTCCAGCTGCAAGGTCAGCAGCTTGCGCGCCTGCGCCTCTTCCAGCAGCTGTCCGAAGTTGCGGAAACCGTGATAGGTCTCGTTGAAACCCGGCTTGCGGCGCTTCAGGGTCTGCTTGACCATCGATCCCCAGACCTTATCCTCCTCGCCGCGTTCCTTGAGCAGCGCCTCGACCGTCTCGAGCACCAGGTCGAGCGCCTCCTGCTGCTTGTCATCCTCCTGCCTGTCAGCTTCGGTCGTTGCGCTGGCTTTCTTGTCCGTCTTTTTCACAGCAGCCTTGCGACGCCGTTGGCGCGGTTTGGCAGATTCACGCACCAGGTCATCATAGAAGATGAACTCGTCGCAATTGGCGATCAGCAGATCAGAGGTGGAACTCTTCACGCCGACCCCGATGACCACCTTGTCGTTCTCGCGCAACTTGCTGACCAGTGGCGAAAAGTCCGAATCACCGCTGATGATGACGAAGGTGTCGACATGCGACTTGGTATAGCAGAGGTCCAGCGCGTCGACGACCATGCGGATATCGGCAGAGTTCTTGCCCGACATGCGCACGTGGGGAATCTCGATCAGCTCAAAGGCCGCCTCATGCATGGCCGCCTTGAATTCCTTGTAGCGATCCCAGTCGCAGTAGGCCTTCTTGACGACGATACTGCCCTTGAGCAACAGGCGTTCCAGCACCTTCTGTATGTCAAAGGCGGCGTACTTGGCGTCGCGCACACCCAGTGCCACGTTCTCGAAATCGCAGAACAGCGCCATGTTACGGGTTTCGGTTTTCTCGCTCATATCGTCCTGTATGAATAAAAGGTGTCAGAGCACATTTATCGCTAATATTAGCAGTAAATGTGCTCTGACACCTTTTTAGTTCTGACACCTTTTTAGTTTCGTGTTGGAACAACAAGAACCGGACACAAGGACTTACGAAGAATTCCTTCGCTGACGCTACCTACAAGAAGCTGATAGATCGCACCTTGTCCGT
This sequence comes from uncultured Gammaproteobacteria bacterium, assembly GCA_905480065.1. GTDB lineage: Bacteria > Pseudomonadota > Gammaproteobacteria > UBA9214 > UBA9214 > UBA9214. The sequence continues at coordinate 4,669 of CAJQOV010000167.1, forward strand.
GAGAACCGACCACAATCATATCTACCTCGAGTTTCGAAGCCTGTTCCAGAATTGTTTCCACCGTTGCGCCCTGCACGAGAAGGGCTGTCGCATCCAGGCCTCCCTTGCGTAATCGATCCGCAATCTCATGTACCTTGCGGTGCTCCCTGTGGAGTCTTTCCGCAAGGGAATCCCGTAGCAATTGTGGATCCAGTCCCATTCCAATGGAGTCCGGTTCATACCCGGCCATATACATGTCTGTTGGCTCAGGCTGCGCAACATGCAGGAGCCATATCTTTGCTGAAAGTGCGTTTGCGAATCGCTCGGTCTTTTCCACAATCTTTTCGGTTGATTCAGAAAGGTCAACTCCCACCAGAAGTTTCATGTCTTACCTCACCAAAAACGTATAAAAGGTGTCAAACGTATAAAAGGTGTCAGAGCACATTTATCGCTAATATTAGCAGTAAATGTGCTCTGACACCTTTTTCCGACACCTTTTTCCCTACGACCCGGCAATCGTCATGTGGTCGAGCAGCACCGAGCCGGTGCGGGTATTACCGCGCGTGTATACGTCGTTGCCGATCTCGGCAATCCCCATGAACATGTCACGCAGCTTGCCGGCCACGGTGATCTCGTCCACGGGGTACTGGATCTCGCCGTGCTCTACCCAGAAACCGGCCGCGCCACGCGAGTAATCGCCGGTGACGATATTCACCCCGAAACCGATGAACTCGGTAACCAGCAACCCGGTATGCATGGTTTTCAGCAGCCCTTCCAGATCGCTGTCGCCCGGGTCGATGGTCAGGTTGCGCACGCCGCCGGCATTACCGGTGGTCTGCATGCCCAGCTTGCGTGCGGCATAGCTGTTCAGCACGTAGCCCTGCAGGATTCCGTCGGTGATGATATCGCGCGCCCGCGTCGCCACCCCCTCGGCATCGTACGGCGCGCTGCCCGGCGCTTTTTTCAGCAATGGTTGCTCGTGGATGTGCATGAACGTCGGGAATACCGGCTTGCCGAGATGGTCCAGCAGGAAGCTCGATTTGCGATACAGGTTGCTGCCGCTGATGGCGTTGATGAAATGTCCGAACAGGCTGCCTGCAGTCTCGGCGGCGATCAGTACCGGCGCCTGGCGCGTCGAGAGCCGGCGGGTGCCGAGTCGCCTGACGGTACGCTCGCCCGCGATACGGCCAATGACAGCCGGTGCATCGAGATCCATCCGGTCACGCGCGGAGTCAGACCAGTAATCGCGCTGCATTTCCTCGCCCTGCCGACCGATCACCGAACAGCTGATGCTGTGATAGCTGCTTTTGTAACTGCCCAGAAAACCCTTGCTGTTACCCTTTACCCGCAGGCTGACATAACTCGCTACCGTGGCGCCCTCGGAATTATCGATGCGTGCATCCACCGCGTGGGCGGCATCTTCACATTCGATAGCCAGCTCGATGGCCTGTTCCGCCGGCAACTCCCAGGGGTGATACAGGTCGAGGTCCGGGATCATCGTGGCCAGCTGGTCAGCATCGGCCAGCCCGGCACAGGGGTCCTTGCTGGTATAGCGGGCGATGTCGCAAGCCGCCTTGACCGTGGCGGCGATCCCGTCCGGCCCGAAGTCTGCTGTGCTCGCCGAGCCCTTGCGCTGGTCAAAATACACGGTCAGCCCCAGCACGCGATCTCGATTGAATTCCAGCGTCTCGGTCTCGCCGAGGCGCACGGTTACCGATAGTCCGGAATCGATATTGACCCCCGCCTCCACCTCGCTCGCCCCGGCCGCACGGGCCTGGCGGATGATTTCGTGCACCATTTCCTCGAGCCGGACGGGTTCCGGCAGGGTATTGGCTGATTCCTTGCTTGGCTGGCTGGTCATAGTGGCATCCTGTGTAGGTCGGGCGATTCTACCGGTCGCCCGGTGCGCGGACAAACCCGATGAAAACCGCTATCCTCCTGACCCATGGACGAGGACGATCTGCACAACATCAGCAAGTCGCAGCGCAAGCGCGAAATGCATGACCTGAAGCAGCTGGGCGTGGACCTGCTCGAATTCAGCGAGGACGCGCTGCGTCAGCTGGTACTACCCGAACTGCTGCTGGACGCCTTGTTGACTGCCAAGCACATAACCGCCCACGGCGCACGCAAACGCCAGCTGCAGTTTGTCGGCAAGTTGCTGAAGGAGATCGATGCCGACCCGCTGCGCGACGCGGTCGATGCCCACAAGCACCAGCGGCTTACCAATACCCGCGAGTTTCACCAGCTGGAACAGCTGCGTGACCAGTTAGTGCTGAAGGGAGATGATGCACTGAACCAGGTGCTCGCAGTATTTCCCCGCGCCGACCGCCAGCACCTGCGCAAGCTGGCCCGGCTGGCACGCCAGGAACAGGACACCGGACAACCGCATGGCGCCGGACGCAGCCTGTTTCGCTACCTGCGCGAATTACAGGACGAGCCGGAATACTGAGTAACGGCACGGGTTCGCGCCTGCCAGGCACGCCTGGCGCAATAAGAAACACCTGCGGGAACGTTAGCAACTATGCAGCACTGCACCTCGACGTATTCGCGCTTGATAAGCGTCCTACCATTATCAGGCACCCTGTAGTGGATGTCGTCCGCGAATCAGTCGGTAACAATGGTTCGCGCGTGCGCACTCCTGCAATAAGGAGAGACACCGGTAACAGAAGTTGACAACCACGACCTGCTTCACAGCGGGAATAATTGCGCCTGCGAGGCACTCCTGCACCACTCGCAACAATGGCAGCAGCCGGCTGCGACCGAAAAGCGCCGCACAACCGCAATACTTATTTCGTTTCCACCTCGGCTACCTTACCGGCCCGGCGCCAGGCCTGGTAACACTCCAGCCCGCAGAAATACATCACGTAGTCCTCGACCTCCACCACGCTGGACTGGTCAAAGGGAACCTCCCTGAGACAGACCTCGCAGGAAATCATTGCCTTTTCCGGTGTTGAATCAAGCAGCTCGGCCACGGCACACCTCACATCGACAGTTTACACAAGCAAGTATAGCAAGGATCACTGTGCCCATGATTTCAAACACCCCGGAAACCCTTGTATATGCAGGGCTATGACAGCAGACAGGGGCTCGCGGCAGGACAATCAACCGGCGGCACGCAACGCGGCGGCATACTCTGCAACGATCGCCCCGGCCGGGCGGATATCGACAATACCCTGCACGCTCTTGCCGGCCTGGTAGATATCCCGATACCCCATACCGCGCAGCGACGAACGCTTCAGCTTCCAGAGCGATTGCAGCGAGTAAACGGTACGCATCCAGTGTTTCATGCGCGGGTTGCCGAGCATCCATTTTGCGACCGGCCCGGCATGCACGCCCATTTTCTTGACATAAGGCGTGCAGATGATCGATACCGGCACACCGGTGATCTTCTCGGACAACACGATATCCTGTTCACTCGCCGCGACGATAGCCTGCTTGTAATCCGGTTGCGCGCTGCACTCCGTGCTGGCAATAAAGCGAGTACCCATCTGCACGCCGGCATAACCACTGCGCAACGCCTCGACAAACGCGGACGAGGTGCCCACGCCACCGGCACAGATCATCGGCTTGCCGAGTGGCCCGATTTCGTCCAGCAACTGTTGCGCGGACAACCGGCCGGCGTGTCCGCCGGCCCGGTTGTTCACGCAGATAAACCCGTCGACACCACCGTCCAGTGCCTTCTGCGCGAATTTACGACTGGTGACATCGTGATAGACCATGGCCCCGGCAGCAGCGGCACGTTGCACCACCCAGTCGGGATTGCCCAGCGCGGTTACCAGGAACGGAACCTGTTCCTCCAGCGCGATATCGAGCCATTGATGCACCCGCTCGAGATACTTGCTCGAACTGCGCTCGATGATCAGGTTAACGCCGATCGGCTTGTCGGTAAGGCTGCGGATGTAACGCAGGCCGGCGCGGAACTCGTGGCCATGCACATAGCTGAGGCTCAACGGCTGCACGATGCCGATGCCACCGGCCGCCGACACCGCCGCGACCAGTTCCGGATTGGAACAGGGATACATGGCACCACAGATCAGCGGCACCTGGATACCCAGTGCCTGCGTCAG
>CAJQOV010000168.1 GCA_905480065.1 uncultured Gammaproteobacteria bacterium
CCGCGACTGCCGTGGCCAGCGCGCCGGCGGCGTCACGATTGACAGTGAATGCGGCTTGCGACTCGCTCTCTGCGCGATCCACTGCGGTATAGGCGGCACAGTTGATCACCTGATCGGGACGCTGTTGGGCTATCACTGCACCAATACTTTCCGGCGCCAGCAGGTCCAGCTCTGCACGCGCTGGCGCAATCACTTCATGTGCCGTGCCGCGCAGCAACTTCAGCACTTCATGGCCAAGCTGGCCGCTGCCTCCGGTCACCAGGATTTTCATGCGCCGGCCACGTAGTCCGGCAGGTGGTTGCTCTCGCTCAGTCGCGGCAATTCGCTGTCCTTGCCGGACAGCAGGTAATCCATCTTCGGCCAGTCGATGGCCAGTGCAGGATCATCCCAGGCAATACCGTACTCATCGCCCGGCGTATACACGTCGGTACACTTGTACAGAAAGTCCACCGTTTCACTGAGCACACAGAAGCCGTGCGCAAAACCGGGCGGCACGTAGAGCTGACGGTGATTGTCAGCCGATATCTCCATGCCTACCCATTGCCCGAAGCGCGGCGAGCCCCTGCGGATATCCACGGCGACGTCGTACACGCTACCGGTCACCACGCGCACCAGCTTGCCCTGCGGATGGCGCAACTGGTAGTGCAACCCGCGCAGCACGCCGGCGCTGGATCGGGAATGATTGTCCTGCACGAAATTGACCGGCAGCCCTGCCGCACGGAATTTTTCCGCGTGAAAGGATTCCAGGAAGAAGCCGCGCGCATCCTTGAACACGGCAGGTTCGATCAGCAGCACTTCGGGATGCGTGGTCGGGATAACTTTCATAGCGGGGTTACGGTTCTTTCAGGATATCGTACAGGTAGTGGCCATAGCTGTTCTTTGCCAATGGTTCGGCCAGCTGCTCCAGCTGCGCGGCAGTGATATAGCCCATGCGGTAGGCGATCTCCTCGATGCAGGCCACCTTCAGACCCTGGCGCTGTTCGATGGCCTCGATATAGGTGGCCGCCTGCAGCAGGGATTCGTGCGTGCCCGTATCAAGCCACGCCGTACCACGCCCCAGCAACTCCACGCTCAGTGCCTGCTGTTGCAGGTAGACCTTGTTCACGTCGGTAATTTCCAGCTCGCCGCGTACTGATGGTTGCAAGCCGGCGGCAATCCCGGTTACCTGCGCATCGTAGAAATACAGGCCGGTCACCGCATAGCTCGAGCGAGGCAGCGCCGGCTTTTCCTCGATACCCAGCACACTGCCGTCCTTGCTGAATTCCACCACACCGTAGCGTTGCGGATCGCGCACGCGATAGGCGAACACCGTTGCGCCCCGGGTCAACCCGGCCGCACGGCGCAGCACGGTGGACAGGCCGTGCCCGTAGAAAATATTGTCCCCGAGGATCAGGCAGACCGGCTGCCCGGCGATGAATTCCCGGCCGATCAGGAAGGCTTCGGCGAGACCGCCGGGGCTGGCCTGCTCTGCATAGGTGATCTGCAAACCCAGCTGGCTGCCATCACCGAGCAATTGCCGGAAGTTCGGCAGGTCCTGCGGGGTGGTGATGAGCAGGATCTCGCGGATACCGGCCAGCATCAGCGTGGAGAGCGGGTAGTAGATCAGCGGCTTGTCATAGACCGGCATCAGCTGTTTGCTGACTGCCCGGGTCAGTGGGTACAACCGCGTGCCGCTACCACCGGCAAGGATGATGCCTTTCATCAACCGGACTCCTTTGCGTCTACATCGACTGTACAGATGAAGATGAACGCTGAGAGCAAACCCGGCTCATCCCTGCTTCACCGGCATGACAAACCCGCCGGGGACGGCACTGCCCGCGCCGAAGAAGAATTTTTCCATCTCCTCCTCGAGAAACTTGCGCGCCTTGGGATCGATCGGTGAAATACGGTGTTCATTGATCAGGATGGTCTGGTGTTTCAGCCACAGTTGCCAGGCCTCTTTGGAAACCTGCTCGAAGATGCGCTGACCGAGCTCACCCGGGTAGGTCGGCTTGTCGAGGCCTTCTGCCTGCTTGCCGAGTTTTACGCATTGTACGATTCTGCTCATCGGTGTTTCCCGGTGGTGTGTCTGCCGTCAGGCGATCAAGTAAATGTTGCACGGGTGCGGCAAAACCGAGCTCCCCGTTACCCTGCACGTTATACCAAATGCGCCCGTCATCCTCCATTACCCGCATGGAGTGTCCATCAAGCTGTGCCAGCACCGGGGTGATATCCAGGTGAAAATGGCTGAAGCTGTGGCGCAGCGGCTGCCATTGTTCCAGCACTTGCGGGATCACGCCCAGCGCCTGCCGTGCCCAGTCCGCCAGCGGCAGGTCCGCACTGCATTCCGGGAAACCCCACAAGCCGCCCCAGATACCGACTGGCGGGCGCCGCACCAGCAGCACTTCCTGTGTGGCATTACGCAGTATCAGCATCGTCACCTGGCGCACCGGCAAGGTCTTGCCCGGTCGCGCCGCAGGAAAATCCGTCGCCCTGCCGGCCAGGCGGGCCTGGCAACCCGCGTGCAACGGACACGCTGCACATGCCGGTTGCGCGCGGGTACACAAGGTCGCACCAAGGTCCATGATCGCCTGCGTGTACTCGTCCACGCGCTGCGCCGGGGTATGCCGCTCGGCCAGTGCCCAGAGCTGTTTCTGCACCGCGGTACTGCCCGGCCAGCCGCTTATGGCATGGTAGCGCGCCAGTACGCGCCTGACATTGCCGTCCAGAATCGGCTGGCGCTGCCCGCACGCCAGCGCCAGGATGGCACCCGCCGTGGAACGCCCGATACCGGGCAAGGCAACCAGGTCATCCAGGGTAGCGGGAAACTCGCCGCCGTATTGCGTAACCATTCGTTGCGCGGCGGCATGCAGGTGGCGCGCACGCGCGTAGTAACCGAGACCGGACCAGCAGTGCAGCACCGGGTCAATGCCCGCTGCCGCCAGTGCGTGGACATCCGGGAAGCGCTGCATGAACCGCAGGTAATAGGGAATCACGGTGGCTACCCGGGTCTGCTGCAGCATGATCTCGGACACCCACACCCGGTACGGTGTGCGTTCGGTTTGCCACGGCAGGTCCTTGCGGCCATGGCGCACAAACCAGTCCAGCAACGCAGCGCTGAAATCGGCACTACTCAAGAGGATGGGCCCCGCTGCTGCTCGATATGCTGCATGGTTATCTCGACCTCTTCCACCAGCTTGCTGCGGATCAGCCACGGGCCGATCACCGGTGGCACCCAGAATGACGGCTCGAATGTCTCGGTGAAATACAGCCGGGTGCCGCCCTCGATCTCGCTCAATGACCAGCGCGCCGTGCCGGAATGAAAATCACCCGCGCCGGGCACCATGGTTGCCTCGATGGTATCCGGGTCCGGGTAGCGCATCTCCTGCACCTGGACCACCTGCTTGCAGAACACCAGGATGCAGACCCGGATCCTGGTACGCACCCGGTCTACCCCGTCACTGCGGCCCAGTACCACACTCGACTCGAACGACGGATTGATCGCCGCCAGGTTCTCGTAGTCGGTGATGGTGCGGTACACCTGATCCGGCGGCGCCTGGATATGCGCGTCCACGAACAGCACAAAGCGGTTGCCATTGCGCTCTACCCCGGAGGCCACGATCTCTCCCGCCGCCAGCAGTGACGGCCACAGCAGCAGTACCAGCAATGCACGCAGCATGGCCACCTGGTTACTTGAACAGGCCCTTCAGCAACTTGTCGCCGATCTTCTGCTCGATCTTCTGTTTCTGCTCATCGATCTTTTCGTCAACCTTCTCCTGCACCTTCGCCTTGGCTGCCTCGGTGACCGCAGCGGCCAGGTCCGGCTTGTAAACAGGTTTGCTGTAGGTTCCACCGATATGAACCGGTATTTCGACCCCTTTCAGTTCCCCCAGCCCCTTGCCACCCTGCCCTTCCAGCGTACCGACAAACTTGGTGATCAACGTGTAATCAATGGTTTCCTCGGCCAGGTGTGTCTGGCCCTTTCCGGTAATGCGCAACAACGGGGATTGCAACGACAGGTCGTCGTTGCGCAGCAGGCCGTTGGTGACGACCGCGGTACCGCTCATCTCGGCAAAGTCGGTCTGGTTCGGCTGGTCATCGGGCGGCGCCGGCTGCCCCTTCAGGGTCGCTTGTGCCTTGCGAATCAGCGCTGCAATATTGACGCCCTTGACCGCTCCGTTAGTAAAGGAGAACGCGGTATTGCCGGACACGCTGCGCCGCAGCTCCTCCGGGGTCAGACCGGTGCCGGTAAACTGCGCGGTGAGGTTGGCAGTGCCCAGCAGCTTGTCGTCGCCGACCAGGTCCTTGAGCAGCGGGCCGGCCTGCACACCGTTGACCTTTTCGTTCACCGACACGCGGGCGGTCTTGCCGCTGACATCCAGCTGGATGTCACCGTTATAGCTGCCACCGTACAGCCGCGCACCGATCGGATGCATGCGTACCACGCCGTTCTTCGCCTTGATCTGTAGTTCGGCATCCTGGTAGGACAGGTTGGCCGCCTTCAGCTTCGCGATGTGCAGCTTGCCATTCAGGTTTAGCTTGCGCAGCCCATCCAGTTGCGGCGCGGCTTCAGTACCTGCCGCAGGCTGCGATGCCGCACCTTCTGCCGGCGGCGGTGGCAGGTAGCGATCGAGGTCGATTGCATCTATCGCCAGCGTAAAGCCGATGGCCGGTGCAGCAAACGAATCCACGCGCAGGAGACCATTGAGGCGGGTATCATCGAGCTGCAATTGCAGATCCGTAACCGCAAAATGTTTTGCCGAGGCGTTCCAGACCAGCGTCGCATCGGCGTTGCCAAGCACCGTACTGTCGGTGGTGACCGGCGCCGGCTGCCCCAGTGCCTCGATCACCTTGCGCGGTGCAAATGCGTCGACCTTGAGGTCGCCATTGAATTCCGCTGCATCCCCGCCGATCCCGTTCCCGGCCACCTTGCCGGTGATCTTCAGGCCCAGGGTTTCCAGCACCACGGCGGGCAGACTCAGTGTTTGCGCCTCCAGGTCCACGGCCACATCGGTGCGCAGTGACAGATTCAGCTTGCCACCCGGCAGCGAATCACCCCTGGCGTCCAGCGTGACGGTAGCGTTGCCGACCTGGACAGCTTTCAGTCCTTCCCCGAGGTTGACCTCACCGGCAAGACCGAACCGTGCAGTCATCGGCGGATCGGCTGCCAGCAGGGTAAAGCCGAGCGTCAGGTCGAACGGTTTGCCTTCGGTAATCTCCGCCGTCACCAGGGACAGGTCATCGATTTCATAGTGTGCTCCGCCCTGCCGGTCATCCCAGGCCAGCTTTGCATCACTGATTTCTATGCCGCCGATGGCGAGGTGGTCCAGTTGTCCACCGCCGGTTTCTGCTTCCGGCTTGTCTTGCTGTGCGGCTTGCGCGCTGGTCAGATCGTCCCAGTTGGTCTTGCCGGACTTGTCCTTGGCCAGACTGAGCTGCAGCCCGGCCAGCTTCACCGTATCGACCTCCAGCTGTTTTTTCAGCAGCGGCAACAACCTGACACGTACCTGCACGGATTCCATGCTGGCCATATAGGGGTCGGCAAAGCCGGCGGCGTTACCGAGTCGCGTGGACCCGATGTCCAGTCCCAGCCAGGGAAATACCGACAGGGAGATATCGCCGTCGATTTCCAGCGTCCGACCGGTCTTGTCCTGCACCGTATCCATGATCTCCTGCTTGTAGTCATTGGGATCTACCACCAGCGGCAGCACGATTGCAGCCACCACGACCAGTGCGACCAGCAAACCGGCCAGGGAGAGTATGATTTTCAGCAGCTTGCCCATGGGGTCATCCTGTTGTGTGATTGGTAATGCGGGGATGTGATTACAGGCCCGTCAGTATAGTGTTTCAGCCCCGCCATTCATACGCCGTGATGCCGGTTACAGGATTCTGCTGCGGTGCATGACGCATAACAAAAAAGGGGTGCGTGGTCACCCACACACCCCTTCGGGTTACTGCCAGGGCACTCGCGCGCCCTGTGTCAGAAGAGGTACTTACGCACCCTTCTCGGCGTCAAAGCGGGCATTACGCTCTTCAATGCGGGCTTTGTATGCTTCGTCACGAGCCTTGCGACGCTCATCGGAGGCCTTCTTGAACTCCTCGTAGCGGGCATCGCTTTCCTTCATGCGGGCATCACGCTCGGCGTCCATCTGGGCACCGAACTCATCACCCGGGAACGGCTGGGCTACACCAGGAGCTGCATAGAAGTTGGCAGCTTCCTGACGGGACTTCTGCATTTCCTCGATGAACTTGGCCTGCTGGTCGGCAAACGCCTTCTGCTGTGCTTCGAGCTGGGCCTGCTGGTCGGCAATGGCCTTCTTCTGGTCGTCGGTCATTTCCACGGCCGGAGCAACCGGTACGCCATAACCATAAGGGGCAACACCATACGGAGCCACACCGTACGGGGCATAACCGTAACCATTGTAACCACGGTAGCTGTTGTAACCGTGACCGCGACCGGAACCGTGACCACTGAAGTTCATGCTGAACCCGCCGTCGAAGTCACCGTCGCCGTAGCCATCGCCCCAGCCGTTGTTGTAACCGTTGTTACCCCAACCCCAGGCAGAGGCAGAAGCGGAAATCACAGCCAGAGAAACAGCCGACATAATCGTTGCAATCTTTTTCATGAGAGTTCTCCAAATAAGTTTGTAAAATCAATAAAATGGGTTCGTAATTTTGTTCAGGACACCCTGGCCCGAAGGTCACGATAAGTATATTAACATTTTCTTATAGTTCAATATGAATTTATTTATATGGCAATAATATAATTTGATTGAATGCCTTACGGGATTGGAGCGGGTGATGGGAATCGAACCCACGTTTGAAGCTTGGGAAGCTCCAGTTCTACCATTGAACTACACCCGCGATAAGTGCCTGAATTACCGCGATTCCCATCACTGCGTGATGGGATTACTCCGTACTTCCCTGTACTCCGCCCTGCGGGCCAGCGTCACTGCGCTCCGCTGTTCCAGTTTGCTCCAGGCAAACTGGTCGAACCCACGTTTGAAGCTTGGGAAGCTCCAGTTCTACCATTGAACTACACCCGCGAAACAGCAGAAGACCCCGGATTGTACTGTTCACGCGCAGCGGGTGCCATCCTTCACTAATTAAATGCAGACCGGACTGTACCCTGCGCAATCGATGGAGAACAATGTGACTGGAAAACCGTCTGTATAAGGCAGCCATCCGGCCGGCAGGCCCTGGAGCAACTCATGACTCACAATATTCCCGTCAATCGTGCCCGACGCTTTGCCCTGAAGACCCTTGGCCTGTTCAGCGGACTGCTGATTGCCAGAAGCGCGCAACCACACCACACCGAAACCCATTTCGAGGACAAGTCCGCACACCAGATTGTCTACCAGTGCAACAAGGCCGACCCCGAGTACCTGCAGCATGTACTGTTTTCTGCCAGCGAATTACTGCGCAAGTACGGTGATGATGTACAGATTGTGATCAGCACATTCGGTCCCGGCCTGCACCTGATTGGCCAACATCCGCAACGGCCGATCCCCGCCGAGCTGCAGCAAAAGGCTTCATCACTCGCACACTACGGCGTCGCCTTTCACGCCTGCGGCAATACCATGAAATCGCTCAAGTGGACAGAAAAAGACCTGTTGCCTTTCGCCGTCGTGGTACCGATCGGGGTGGACGATATCATGCAACTGCAGGAACAGGGCTTTGCCTACATGAGTTGGTAAAGAACCGCATGGCTTGATAAAACGTTACGCCGGTCCGGCCACAAACCCTATCCCTGCAGCTGCTCGCTACGCCTAACCGCGCCCGTCCGGCCCGCCGGCATAGAGATCACGAATCGCGACGGCGAATTTGTCGAGCACGCGCGCCCGCTTCACTTTCAGCGTGGGCGTAAGCAAGCCGTTATCGACCGTCCAGGGTTCACCGGTCAGGATCAGGCGACGAATCTTTGCGTAGCCGGGGAAATCCTTCAGTACGGCCTTGATGTCCCTGAGCAGGTCCGCATGAAGTCGCGGGTTCTGCAGACTGGCTTCAGTATCCGGGTCCAGCCTATGGTGGTGTGCGAGCGTTAGCCACTCTTCCGGATTCAGCACCAGGATCGCGGACAGGTAGGACTCGCCCTCGCCGATCACCAGCGCCTGTTCCACCACCGGCAACAGGCAGATGGCCAGCTCCATGTCCATGGGTGGAATCTTTTCCCCGTTCGACATCACCAGGATGTCCTTGATGCGGCCGGTAATGTAGATATGCCCGTTGTCGATGCGCGCCTGGTCACCGGTATGCAGCCAGCCAGCCGTATCGATAATCTCGCCGGTGGCGACGTGATTGTTCCAGTAGCCCTGCATCATGCCCGGCGTCTTCACCAGCAGTTCTTCGTTTTCACCAATGCGCACTTCGATGCCCTTGAGTGGTATACCGACGCTGCCCGGCTCGTTGTCCTCCGGTACATTTACGCTGATCACCGGACTGGTCTCGGTCAGACCGTAACCCTGCAGGATCGGCACCCCGAGACCGATGAAGGTTTTCGCGATCGGCAGCGACAAAGCAGCGCCGCCACTCACAGCCATGCGCAGCCTGCCGCCCAGCTTGTCCGTCACCCTGCCGGCGACCAGGCGGCGGAGCAGTGGCCAGGCCAGCAGTTTTGGATGCCAGCGCGCACGCGTCTGCTGGCGCTGGAAACGATGCCAGCCGACCTCGGTAGTCAGCTTGAACAGCGTTCGCTTCAGCCCGGATTGCTTGTCCATCTGGCCCTGGATACGCGCAAACACCCGCTCGAAAATACGTGGCACGGCAATCATTACCGTGGGACGAATGTGCTGCAAATCCTCCGCCAGCTGCAGCACGGAGCGCGCATAGGCAACACCGGAGCCGGACATCACCGGCAGGTAGTAGCCGGCGGTGCGCTCCAGCGTATGCGACAACGGCAGAAACGACAGGAACAGATCTTCCTGGTAAACATCGATCATGGTCAGCGCGGAATGTGCGATCGACAGCATGTTGTGATGCGTGAGCATGACACCCTTGGGACGGCCGGTCGTGCCGGAGGTATAGACAATGGATGCCAGCGCATGCGGATCGCCATCGCGCTGCTCCAGCGGGCCGCCCTGTGCTGGCAACCAGTCACTGACATAGTGAACCCGGCTGTCCTGCAGCGTCGCTCCCGGCGCCTCGTTGCTACCGGACTGCAGAATCAGCACCCGTTGCAGGTGTTCCTGTCCGGACAGCGCCGGCGCCAGTCGCTTCCAGTTGCCCGCATCCTGCACCAGCAACAGTTTGACTG
>CAJQOV010000169.1 GCA_905480065.1 uncultured Gammaproteobacteria bacterium
AGGAGGTACGAGTCCAGGGACGGACTCGGTAGAGCGAAGCAGGAGCCAGAGCCGAGAGTAATGCATGGAGCAATTACCGAGAGGGTTGGGGAGAGGGGATCAAATCAAGCCAACTACCTGATTTTCTATCCCCTCATCCTGTCCTTCTCCCGGAGGGAGAAGGGACGTAATGCTTATACAGTGGTATATAGCTTTCATGTCCTGTCGCTATCAACCGCCCCGTGCAATGCGTTCATTCATGCACTTACGATACTTTTAGTAAATCTAACTGGGACAGCAGTGACGCCGACCCCTTTTTGTTGCAGGTGGGACAGCAGTGATGCCGACCCCTTTTTGTTGGTGGCGATGATGTTTGTATTCTCTGCGTCGTTGCGCGAGAACCGCTAGCGCGGCAATTCCGAAGAGCCCATCAGATATTCGTCGATTGCCCGTGCGCATTGCCGGCCTTCGCGAATCGCCCATACCACCAGGGACTGGCCACGGCGCATGTCGCCGGCGGAGAACACCTTGTCGATGGAGGTGTAGTAGGCCTTGTCGCCTTCAGTGCTGCCCTGCACGTTGCCGCGCGGGTCGAATTGTACGCCGAGCTCGCTGAGCATGCCTTCGTGCACCGGGTGTACGAAACCCATGGCCAGTAACACCAGGTCGGCCTTGAGCTGGAACTCGCTGCCGGCGATTTCCAGCATCTGCCAGCGGCCGTCCACGTCCTTCTCCCAGTTTACGCGTATGCAGTTGATGGCGGTGACCTTGCCATCCCTGCCTTCCAGGGACCTGGTGGCCACGGACCAGTCACGCGTGGCACCTTCACTCTGCGAGCTGGAGGTGCGCAACTTGTTCGGCCAGTCCGGCCAGGTCAGCCCCTTGTTCACCTTTTCCGGCGGCCGGGGCAGGATTTCCAGTTGTGTCACCGACTGTGCGCCCTGGCGGAACGAGGTGCCGATGCAGTCAGAGCCGGTGTCGCCGCCGCCGATGACGATCACGTGTTTGCCGCTTGCCGTCAGCGCGATTTCCGGGTCGATGCTGTCACCGGCGTTGCGCTTGTTCTGTTGCGGCAGGAAATGCATCGCGAAATGCACGCCGTCGAGATCCCGGCCGGGCACTTCCAGGTCACGCGGGTGTTCCGACCCGCCGGTCAGCGCCACGGCATCGAAGTTTTGCAGTAGCTCGCTGGCCGGTGTGGTAACACCGATGTGTGCATTGGTGTGAAAGGTGACCCCTTCGGCGGCCATCTGCTGCATACGCCGGTCGATTATGTGCTTTTCCATCTTGAAGTCGGGGATGCCGTAGCGCAGCAGCCCGCCGATACGGTCCTGTTTTTCGAACAGCTCCACCGCGTGCCCCGCGCGCGCCAGTTGCTGGGCACAGGCCATGCCGGCCGGGCCGGAGCCGACCACGGCCACGCGCTTGCCGGTCTGGTGTGTGGCCGGCAGTGGCTGTATCCAGCCCTGTTCCCAGCCCTTGTCGACGATGGAGCATTCAATGGTCTTGATCGTGACCGGTGCGTCGTCGATGTTCAGCGTGCAGGCCTCTTCGCACGGTGCCGGACAGATACGCCCGGTAAATTCCGGGAAGTTATTGGTCGAGTGCAGTACGGTGAGCGCTTCTTTCCAGTTACCTTGGTAGACCAGGTCGTTCCAGTCCGGAATGATGTTGTTGACCGGGCAACCCTGGTGACAGAACGGGATGCCGCAATCCATGCAGCGCGCACCCTGAAGGCTGAGCTCCTCGTCCTGCAGCGGTATGACGAATTCGCGGAAATGCTGTACCCGCTCGGTCGCCGGCGCGTACTTGCGCTCGTGGCGCTGGAACTCCATGAAACCGGTCGGTTTACCCATGTTCAGTGTCTCCCGCCAGCAACACGTTCGTCCGTGGATTGCGCAGCCTGCATTTCCTGCAGAGCGCGCCGGTAGTCGACCGGCATGACCTTGACGAATTTCGGTAAATACTCATGCCAGTTTTCCAGTATCAGGCGGCCACGCGCACTGTCCGTGTAGTGTACGTGTCGCTCAATGATCAGTCGCAGGCGCTGCGCGTCGTGACGCGTCATGTCGTGTTCCACATCCACCAGGCCATGGGTTTCCATGTCGCCACCCAGGTGTTCGAGTTTCTCCAGTGCGGCGTCTTCGGCCGGTACCGGCTCCAGCTGCACCATCGCGAGATTGCAACGTTGCTCGAAATCGCCGCGCTCGTCGAGCACATAGGCGATACCGCCGCTCATGCCGGCGGCAAAATTGCGTCCGGACTCTCCGAGCACCACGACAATGCCGCCGGTCATGTATTCACAGCCATGATCACCCACGCCTTCCACGACAGCGGTTGCACCGGAATTGCGTACCGCAAAGCGTTCACCGGCGACGCCCCGGAAATAGCATTCGCCGCTGATCGCGCCATACAGCACGGTGTTGCCGACGATGATGTTTTCCTCAGCGATGATCGGTGTCTCGGCCGGTGGGTATACCACCAGGCGACCACCGCAGAGGCCCTTGCCGACATAGTCGTTGCCTTCGCCGATCAGTGTGATGCTGATGCCCCTGGCCACGAAGGCACCGAAGCTCTGCCCGGCGATGCCGCGCAGGGTGATGCAGATGGTATCTTCCGGCAGGCCGGCATGGCCGTGGCGGCGTGCGACTTCGCCCGACAGCATCGCGCCGACGGTACGGTTGGTATTGCGCACCGGCAGCTCCATGTGCACCGGCGTGCGCTCATCAATCGCCGATTTAGCTAAAGAAATAATAGTATTATCAAGAGCTTGATCAAGCCCATGGTCCTGCTTTCCGGTGTGATAAATGCCCACGCCGGGGGCCGTTTTCGGCTTGTGCAGAATGCGCGAGTAATCCAGCCCGCGCGCCTTCCAGTGCTTGATGGCGCGGCGCATGTTGAGGTACTGCGACTGGCCAATCATGTCGTCGAAGTTGCGGAAGCCCAGTTGTGCCATCAGTTCGCGAATTTCTTCCGCGACGAAAAAGAAATAGTTGACCACGTGTTCCGGTTTGCCGGTGAAGCGCTTGCGCAGTTCGGGGTCCTGCGTGGCGACGCCGACCGGGCAGGTATTGAGGTGACACTTGCGCATCATGATGCAGCCTTCGACGATCAGCGGCGCGGTCGCAAAGCCGAACTCGTCGGCGCCCAGCAATGCGCCGATCACCACGTCACGGCCGGTGCGCATGCCACCGTCGACCTGTACCGCGATGCGCGAGCGCAGGTTGTTCAGCACCAGCGTCTGGTGCGTTTCGGCCAGACCGATTTCCCACGGGCTGCCGGCGTGCTTGATCGAGGTCAGCGGGCTGGCGCCGGTGCCGCCATCATGGCCGGCGATGGTGACGTGATCGGCATGCGCCTTGGAAACGCCGGCGGCAACGGTGCCGACGCCGACCTCGGAGACCAGCTTGACGCTAATGTCCGCCTGCGGGTTGACGTTTTTCAGGTCATGGATCAGCTGCGCCAGGTCCTCGATCGAATAGATATCGTGGTGTGGCGGTGGTGAAATCAGGCCTACGCCAGGCGTTGAATGGCGCACTTTTGCAATGGTGGCATCGACCTTGTGGCCGGGCAGCTGGCCACCTTCGCCAGGCTTGGCGCCCTGCGCCATCTTGATCTGGATGACATCGGAATTGACCAGGTACTCGGTGGTTACACCAAAGCGGCCGGAGGCGACCTGCTTGATGGCCGAGCGCATCGAGTCTCCATTGGGCAGCGGTTTGAAGCGTTCGGCCAGCTCGCCGCCTTCGCCGGTGTTGGATTTGCCGCCGATGCGGTTCATCGCGATGGCCAGCGTGGTGTGTGCCTCGTAGGAGATCGAGCCGAACGACATGGCGCCGGTGGAGAAGCGCTTGACGATGTCTTTTGCCGGTTCGACTTCTTCAAGCGGCACCGGGTTGCTCGCAAAGTTGAACTCGAACAGGCCGCGCAGGTTGAGCAGGCGCTCGTTCTGTTCGTTGACGATCTGTGCGAACTCACGGAAGGTCTTTGCATCGTTGGCGCGGGTCGCGTGCTGCAGTTTGGCGATGGTATCCGGCGTCCACATGTGATCCTCGCCGCGCAGCCGAAAGGCATAGTCGCCGCCGATATCCAGGCTGTTGCGGTAGATCGGGTTTTCGCTGTAGGCATCACGGTGCCAGCGCACCGACTCTTCGGCGACCTCGTCCAGTCCGATACCCTCAATGGTGGTGGCAGTGCCGGTGAAATAGGCATCGACAAACGGGCTGTTCAGGCCGACGGCATCGAATATCTGCGCGCCGCAGTAGGACTGGTAGGTGGAGATGCCCATCTTGGACATGACCTTGAGCAGGCCCTTGCCGATGGCCTTGATGTAACGTTTCTGCACTTCCCTGGAATCGATTTTTTGTGGCAGCTGTGCACGGATCGATTCCAGTGTTTCAAATGCCAGGTAGGGATTGATCGCCTCGGCACCGTAACCGGCCAGGGTCGCAAACTGGTGCACCTCGCGCGCCGAGCCGGTTTCCACCACCAGCCCGGATTCGGTGCGTAAACCATTACGTACCAGGTGGTGATGCACGGCAGCAGTGGCCAGCAGCGCCGGAATTGCGACGTGGTCGCGATCACTGTTGCGGTCGGACAGGATCAGGATGTTGTAGCCTTCGTTGACGGACTGTTCCGCCTGCCGGCAGATCCCGCTAACGGCTGCTGCCATGCCGGCGGGCCCTGTGCTGGCGGGATAGCAGATATCGATCGTGTAGGTGCGGAAGGCGCCATTGGTGTGCTGTTCGATTTTACGAATACGCTCGATGTCGGTGTTGGTCAGGATCGGCTGGCTGACCTCGAGGCGCATGTGGTCGCTGGCGGATTCCAGGCCCAGCAGGTTGGGGCGTGGGCCAATCAGCGACACCAGTGACATCACCAGTTCCTCGCGAATCGGATCGATCGGCGGGTTGGTGACCTGCGCAAAATTCTGCTTGAAGTAATTCGACAGTGGCTTGGGCCTGCTGGACAGCACGGAAGGCGGGTTGTCGGCGCCCATCGAGCCGATTGCTTCCTGTCCGGTCAGCGCCATCGGGGTCATCAGGAACTTGACGTCTTCCTGCGTATAGCCAAACGCCTGCTGGCGATCGAGCAGTGTGTCAGCGTCGACCTGCACCGGATCGTTTTTACCCGGCAGGTTTTCCAGCCGGATCTGGGTCTTGTCCAGCCAGTCCTGGTAGGGATGGCTGTCGGACAACTGCTGTTTCAGTTCGGCGTCGTCGATGATGCGTCCCTGGTCGAGATCGATCAGGAACATCTTGCCTGGCTGCAAGCGCCACTTCTTGACGATCCGTTCCTGCGCGATGTCCAGTACCCCCATCTCGGAGGCCATCATCACCAGGCCGTCGTCGGTGATCAGGTAGCGCGCCGGTCGCAGGCCATTGCGATCCAGGGTCGCGCCGATCTGGCGCCCGTCAGTGAATGCTACCGCGGCCGGGCCATCCCAGGGTTCCATGACGGCAGCATAGTACTCGTAGAAGGCACGGCGCTTTTCATCCATCAGCGGGTTGCCGGACCAGGCCTCGGGGATCAGCAGCATCATGGCATGCGCCAGCGAATAACCGCCGCTGACCAGCAGTTCCAGCGCGTTGTCGAAACAGGCCGAGTCAGACTGGCCCTCGGCGATCAGCGGCCAGAGTTTCTCGAGGTCATCACCGAGCAGGCTGGAGGCCATGGAGTGACGGCGTGCATTCATCCAGTTGATGTTGCCACGCAGGGTGTTGATCTCGCCGTTGTGCGCGATCATGCGGAACGGGTGGGCAAGATCCCAGGACGGAAACGTGTTGGTGGAAAAACGCTGGTGTACCAGTGCCAGCGCCGAGGTCATGCGCGGGTCGTTGAGATCGGCGTAATAGCTGCCGACCTGGCTGGCCAGCAGCATACCCTTGTAGCAGATCGTGCGCGCCGACATCGACGGGATGTAAAAACACTCGTGGCCGGGCTTGCCGGAATCACGCACGGTGTTTTCCAGGCGCTTGCGGATGATGAACAGGCTGCGCTCGAAACGGTCGGTGTCGGCAGTCGTATCACCCTTGCCGATCAGGACCTGGCGCATGACCGGTTCTACCTGCCTGACGCTTTCACCCAGACCGGAATTGTCGGTCGGCACATCGCGCCAGCCGAGCAGCACCTGGCCTTCGCTGCTGATGGTTTGCTCGATCAGGGACTCACACCAGGCCCGCGTCTCTGCCACGCGTGGCAGGAACAGCATGCCGACGCCATATTGGCCCGCCTCGGGCAAGTCGATATGCAGTCCGGCACATTCCGCGCGCAGGAAATCATGCGGAATCTGCATCAGGATGCCGGCGCCGTCGCCGGCCAGTGGATCGGCGCCGACGGCACCGCGATGGGTGAGGTTGACGAGGATGCGCAGGCCCTGCTGGATAATCTCGTGACTCTTGCGACCGTTGACGTTGGCAACAAAGCCGACGCCGCAGGCGTCGTGTTCATTGGCGGGATCGTACAGGCCTTGTCTGGGGGGCAGCATGCCGTTCGTCATCGGGTGTACCTTATAATCCTGTGAGGCAGGGATTTGTGTCTGGCCCATCGGTCGCATTGGCGAAAAATATTAACACATACAATGAGTTAAAAATCCTGTCTGCAGCGGGCGGCGCCAGTTGCGCCATGTCAGGCCACCGCGCAAAAGGCCGGACAGTATAGCGCCGCAAGCGTGGCGGTTCAATTTGCCAACGGGGATTTTTCCCTTTTGGTTTCAGGGCGATGCGGGTGCAGCGCGGATGATTCAGTCGGACTGGGTGTTCATGAACACGACCCGGTAGCCGCGCCGGAGCTGTTCATCGCGCACCCGCAGCAGGGCCGCTTCGGCGCTTTCCCGATCGGGATACTGCTCATGAATCACACGCCCGCGTGCACCCTGATAGCCCCATTCGCGTATCAGTGACCAGCCTTCGAGCAAATCCTCCTGCAGGTGCAGGTGGTAGAAGCGCGGTGCCTTGTCGCCCTCGGGCGGAATTTGCATGTAGATACGCATGTACGGGTCAAGCGTGAAGCGTGAAATGTGAAACGTGCCGTGGAATGACTAATGGTGACTCATGGCTCATATAGCGGACCGCTTGCCAAATGCTGCATTGAAATTATCATTGTCACGCCTCACGCCTCACGCCTCACGCCTCAAATTCCCGGGTTGAAGGTGCGCTCGTACTCGGCAATGGCGTAGCGGTCGGTCATGCCGGCGATATAATCCGCGACTGCGCGGGCACGACCGTTCATGCCTTCGCGCTGCTCCAGCGCGCTGACCTGCGCATAGGCATCGTCCGGCAGCAGGCGCGGGTCATCTATGAAGGCGCCGAACAGCTCGGTGATGGTGCGCGCGGCCTTGGCGGTCATGCGATGTACCCGGTAATGCCGATACAGCTGCGTGCGCAGGAAGCGCTTCAGTTCCAGGTTTTTCTCGCGCATGCTGTCACTGAAGCCGATCAGGGGCGCACCGTGATTGCGTACTGCCTCGATGTCTGCCGGTGCCGCATCGGCCAGCCGGGCTGCGCTGGTTTCCACCAGGTCGATGACCTGGCAACCGATCAGCCGGCGTACCACCTCGTGGATGGTGCGACGTGGCGCCAGTTGCGGGTACTTGTTGCGTACGATTTCATACTGCTCGCGGAACAGCGCGACCGCGCACAGCGCATCGACGTCGATCAGTCCCGAGCGCAGGCCGTCATCGACATCATGGCTGTTGTAGGCGATTTCATCGGCAAGATTGGTCAGCTGTGCCTCCAGCGATGGTTCGCTGTTCCGGATAAAACGCTGCCCCAGCTCACCAAGCGCTGCCGCGTTCTTGCGCGAACAGTGCTTCAGGATGCCTTCGCGTGATTCAAAGGTCAGGTTGAGGCCGCGGAATTCTGCGTAGCGTTCTTCCAGTTCATCAACCACCCGCAACGACTGCAGGTTGTGCTCGAAGCCGCCGAATTCCTTCATGCAGGCATTCAGTGCATCCTGCCCGGCATGGCCGAACGGCGTGTGGCCGAGGTCGTGTGCCAGTGCGATACCCTCGGTCAGGTCTTCATTGACGCGGAGTGCGCGCGCAATCGAGCGCGCTACCTGCGCAACCTCGATGGAATGTGTCAGGCGGGTCCGAAACAGGTCACCCTCGTGGTTGACGAATACCTGGGTTTTGTATTCCAGGCGCCGGAACGCCGCCGAGTGGATAATGCGGTCACGGTCGCGCTGGTATTCACTGCGGTAGGCCGGCGCGGGCTCGGGGAAGCGTCGCCCCCGGGAAGTCGTGATATTAGCTGCGTAGCAGGCGAGAGTGCTGGATGACGTGTGTGCGGTGTCGCGGCTCATGTCAATCAGGCCGCTGCGTCCAGCGTCTCGCCGAGTAACTCGGCCCGGTAATCGGCCGTGACGATCGCTATGCCAATGGCTTTCAGCAACACCAGGCGCAAGCCGCCATCGACGGCCTTCTTGTCGACTGCCATCAAGTCCAGAAACTGTTGCTTGCTCATTTCCGGCGGTGGCGCAACCGGCAGGCCCGCGCTGCGGATCAGCGCGGTGGCGCGTTCCACATCGGCGCGGTTAATCCAGCCATGCCGGGCAGACAGGTCTGCGGCCATCACCATACCGGCGCCGACTGCCTCGCCATGCAGCCAGTTACCGTAGCCGGTGCCGGTCTCGATGGCGTGGCCAAAGGTATGGCCGAGATTGAGCAGGGCACGCCTGCCGCTTTCGCGTTCGTCGGCGGCGACGATTTCTGCCTTGATGCTGCAGGAACGTTCGATGGCATACGCCAGCGCCGCCTTGTCGCGCGCCATCAACGCGGCCATGTTCTGTTCCAGCCAGCGGAAGAATTCCGCGTCGTGAATCAGTCCGTACTTGATGACCTCGGCCAGTCCGGCGGCCAGCTGGCGATCATCCAGGGTATCGAGCGTGTTGGTATCGATCAGTACACAGCCGGGCTGGTGGAAGGCGCCGATCATGTTCTTGCCGAGTGCGTGATTGACCCCGGTCTTGCCGCCAACCGATGAATCCACCTGTGCCAGCAGGGTGGTCGGTACCTGCAGGAACGCTACGCCGCGCTGGTAACTGGCCGCGGCAAAGCCGGTGATATCGCCGACTACGCCACCGCCCAGCGCAATCAGCGTGCAACCGCGGTTGAGGCGTTTTTCCAGCAGTGCGGTATAGATGGTGTTGAGGGTATCGAGATTCTTGTACTGCTCACCGTCCGGCAGGATCACGGTAGACACGTCCAGGCCGGTCAGCATGCCCAGCACACGGTCGAGGTAGAGTGGCGCCACGGTTTCATTGCTGACCACCAGTACCTGGCGCCCGCGGATGTGCGGACGCAGCAGGTCGGCCTGCCCCAGCAGCCCCTGGCCGATATGGATCGGGTAACTGCGGTCCCCGAGTGCGACGGTCAATGTTTTCATTTGTCTCTGTCAGAGCAAGGTGTTGTGTATGAGCATAGCGAATAACCGGGACCGGGCGCAAAGCGGTCAGGTGTTTTTGAACTGGCTGATGATCTGCCTGACCACGTCCGTGACCCGCATGCCGTCCGTGTCAATGATGATGTTGGCGGCCTCCCGGTACAGCGGCTCCCGAATTGCCATCAATTGTTCCAGCGTCGCGCGCGGGTTGGCGGTTTGCAGCAGCGGGCGGTTGCGATCCCGGCCGGTGCGGCGGAGTTGCTGAGCGACGGAAGCATGCAGGTAGATGACGGTGCCGCGACTGGTGAGGTGTTGGCGGTTTTCCGGATCCAGGATGGCGCCACCCCCGGTGGCGAGGATGATGTTCGGGAGCTGGGTCAGCTCATCGATGACTGCTTTCTCGCGTTTGCGGAAGCCTGCCTCGCCCTCCAGCTCGAAGATCAGCGCGATATCGACCCCGGTGCGCTGCTCGATTTCCTGGTCACTGTCATGGAAAGGCAGCTTGAGACGCCGCGCGAGCTGGCGTCCGATGGTGGATTTGCCGGCCCCCATGGGCCCGGTTAAAAACAAACTGCCCGGCATTTTCATGCCGGGCAGGTATGCCAGATAATCGACTGGCTGGCAAGCAATACCAGCCGGAGCGGATCAGATACGGAACTGTTCCTTGACGATCTTCGGCGTAATGAAGATCAGCAGTTCACCCTTGTCGGTGCTCTTGGTGGTGGACTTGAACAGCCAGCCGAGGACCGGCACCTCGCCCAGCACCGGTGTGCGGTTCTCGGAATCCACGGTTTCTTCCGTGTAAACACCGCCGAGTACCAGGGTCTCGCCATTGTCTACCAGTACCTGGCTGCTGACCTCGTTGGTATCGATGATCGGAACCCCGTTGACCGTCGTCTCGGAGACGGTGTCATTGGTGATAATCAGGTCCATGATGATGCGGTCATCCGGCGTGATTTGCGGGGTGACGCTCAGGCTCAGCACGGCCTTCTTGAAGGCAATATCCGTGGCACCGCTGGAGGTTTTCTCCTGGTACGGGATTTCCGTGCCCACCTCGATATAGGCTGCCTTCTGGTTGGAGGTCAGCACGCGCGGGCTGGAAATGGTCTCGGTATGACCTTCCGCCTCGGCCGCTGTCAGGGTCAGATCGAGCATGTGGCTGCCGATCTTGCCGAAGCTGAAGTCAAACTGTGAATTGCTGGCGGCGGCTGGCAGGGTGACCAGCATCTCGCCATCGAGCCTGTGGGTGCCGTTGGCAACAGCGGTTTTCTTCAGCACGTTCAATTCAACACCAAGATCGCGGCTGAAGTTCTTGTTGGCCACGACCACGCGGGATTCGATCAGCACCTGGCGCACCGGTACATCCAGCTGCGCGATCAGCTTGCGGATCTCGGTAAGCTTGGTGGCGGTATCCTGTACCAGCAGGGTATTGGTGCGATCGTCCGTGGTAGCCATGCCGCGCTCGGACAGCAGCGTGGTGTCACCGCTCTTCAGCAATGCAACGATGTCATCGGCTTTCGCATAATTGACCTGTATATATTCAGAGTAAAGCGGCTCGAGTTCCTGGATCTGCTTCTTCGATTCCAGTTCCAGTTTCTCCCGGGCGGCGATTTCCTCGCTCGGGGCAACCAGCATGACATTGCCGCTCTGACGCATGGCAAGGCCCTTGGTCTTCAGGATGATGTCCAGGGCCTGGTCCCAGGGGACGTTCTTCAGTCGCAGGGTAAGGCTGCCACCAACGGTGTCGCTGACGACCACGTTGATGCCGGTGAAGTCGGCAATCAACTGCAGCACCGAGCGTACCTCGATATCCTGGAAGTTGAGAGACAGGCGTTCGCCGGAGAATCCCAGCTCGTCCTTCTTGCTTTCCTCGACTTCCTGCTTGGTCAGCTGGCGCACTTCGATGGTGAACAGGTTGTCAGCCTGGTAGGCAATGTAGTCATAGTCGCCCATCGGGGTGATCACCATGTGTACGTTGTCACCCTTTACAAAGGTATCAATGGTTTTTACCGGTGTGGCGAAGTCCAGCACGTCCATGCGGCGTGCCAGTTCCTGCGGCAGGCCGGCGCGGTAGAAATCAACCAGTACCTTGCCGCCTTCCTGGCGCATGTCTACCGGAATGGACGGGTCAGACAGGGTCACGATTACCCGGCCCTCGCCACCTTCGCCGCGGCGGAAGTCAACATTACCGATCTGGCTGCCGGAACTGCCACCCGCTGCCTGTGAGGAAACGGCTTCCACTTCGGACTGTTCGCGTCCGCTGTTCTGCACGGTCAGCACGATCTTGTTGCCATCGGCATGGGCCTCGTACGGCACCATCTCGACCAGGTTTACCACCACGCGGGTGCGGCCCTTGGCCTCCACCACGGTCATGCTTTCTGCCATACCGATACCGATATTCTGGGAACGATCGGCGAGGTTGCTGGTGGTTTCCGGGAAGTCCAGTGCAATCCTGGCCGGATTATCAATGGTGAAGCTGAGCGGTGCAGCGGCTGGCGAGCTCATGGTCAGGGTGATTTGAGCCTTGTTACCCGGCAGGCTGGCAAATTCGACATTCTGCAGGGAGTTGGCCGCATGTGCGGTCGCCATGGTGCCGACCAGCAGCATGCCTGCGGTCAGCAGCCTGTTCCAGAATGTAGGGGCCTGTCGTCTGGTGGAATGAATCAGTCCTGATTCACGGGTCAGCAAACGGCGAGAGAGAGTTGCAATCATTGTTTTCACCCTGTGTGATTATTCACTAATGGCTATCGTTGCCGGCCGTTCCATCCAGCCACCTATTCCATCCGGAATAATTTCAGTAAGTTCAACTTCAAATTCAGTAACGCGAGTTATCTTGCCATAATTTTGTCCGGCGTAGTTGCCGGCCTGTACGCGATGAATAGTGCCATCTGTGTCATTGATCAATGCCCAGTTGGACTCATGCTGTTCCAGGGTGCCAACCATGCGCAGGCTGTCCAGCGGAAATTCCTCCAGCGATTCGCGCGGACGATCGAAGTCCGGTTTGACGCCGTTGTTGGATGCCTGCATGGGCACCGCCTGCGGAGTTGAAAAGCTTGGCTCAGTGAACGGATCACGTAATTCAGTCGCTGCGTAGGTAAATGATTCATAGGGACTGAATTCCGGCAGCGGATCGATCCGTGATACCTGCTGGTTCTTCACGGTTTCTACGTAATCGGTCAGGTCTGAAGTCGGGTCGGACGAGCAGGCGGCAAGCCCGGTCACGATCGATGCCAGAACCATGCTGCGGGTAAATCGATGATGCAAGGCGTTCATTATTTGGCAACCTCCCCGCTTCTTTCTGTTTCCTCGAGGTAACGATAGGTCTTGGCAGTCAGGTTCATTGCCAGCAACTCGGAACCCGGGACACGGGTGATCTTGATATTATGCAGGGTCACGATGCGCGGCAGGGCTGCGACACCGCTCACGAATGTTCCGAATTCATGGTAGCTGCCAATGACGCGGATATTGATCGGCAGCTCGGCATAGAATTCTCGCGGATTCTCTGCCATGGGCTGGAACAACTCGAATTCCAGTCCGCTGGCAAGACCGGTCTGGGAGACATCGACCAGCAGGTCTGCCACCTCGGTCTGGTTCGGCAACTGGCGCAACATGGCGCCGAAGGACACACGCATTTCTTCCAGCTGTTTCTCATAGGCTTCAAGGTTGACGGCCTGTTGGGCTTTCTTCTCAAAGATTATCCTGAGATCGCCTTCCTTGCGTTCGGCGTCTTCCAGCACAAGCAGCTGGTCCTTGGTATGGAACCAGTAGCCAAGGGATATCACGCCGCCCATCAAGAACAGTATGATCACGGCTCGGGCGGCGAGTGGCCAGCGCGCAATATTGGTCAAATCAATTTCATTGATATTCATAATGGTTACCCGGCCTCGCCATTGGTGTCGTCCTCGGCCTCAGGACGGCGGGCTTTCTGCGCGCCATGAAGTGTAAAGTTGGCTATGCGATTCCGGTTGGACTGGGTTGACTTGATCAGGTTAAGGCGTGGACCTGTAAACCATTCCGAGTCGTCGATATTACGCATATAGTCCGACACGCGCGCATTGGACTGTGCAATACCTACCATTTCCAGGACGCGGACTTTTTGCACGAAACTGCTCAGGTAAACGCCGTCCGGCAGGGTGCGGACCAGTTCATCCATCAAGTGCACGCTTTCCGGGCGACTGCTCTGCAGTTCCTGAATGACATTCATGCGTGCCAGCAGATCATCCTTCATCTTTTCCAGTTCCTGGATGCGGCCGATGCGCTGGTTGAGAATGCTGATCTCGGATTCCAGAAATGCATTGCGCTGATTCTGGTTCTCGATCTTGCCTTCGTAGTGGACGTGGGAGAACAGCACCATAAGTGCGGCGACCAGTACGGCACCGCCGGATGTAAAGGCGAATTCGCGCTGTTTCTGCTTGTTTAACTCCGCACGCCACGGTAGCAGGTTAATATGTGCCATATCAGTCGAAGCTCCTCAACGCCAGCCCGCAGGCAACCAGTAGTGCCGGAGCGTCATTGCTCAGTGTCTGTGGCTTGATGCGGGCCGAGAGCGACATGGAGGCAAACGGATTGGCAATCGTTGTCTCGACCCCCAGTTTATCCTGGATCATTTCATCCATCCCGGGTATGGATGCGCTGCCACCAGCCAGCACGATGTGGTCTACACGACTATGCGGGCTGGATGAATAGAAGAACTGCAGCGAGCGACTGGCCTGCTGGGCCATTGCCTGCTTGAAGGGCTCCAGAACATCGGTCTGGTAACTCTCTGGCAGACCACCCTGGCGCTTGGCCATGCCGGCTTCTTCATAGGAAAGACCGTAGCGTCGCATAATCTCCTCGGTGAGCTGTTTACCACCGAAAACGGTGTCCCGCGTATAGACACTCTTGAGGTTATGCATCACGTTGAGCGTGGTCATGGTGGCACCGACATCGATGATGGCGATGGTTTTGCCAATGCCCTGCTCGGGCAGCTGGTCGGCCAGCAGCGCAAAGGCATTTTCGCTGGCGAAAGACTCCACATCCATGACCTGTGTGGTCATCCCTGCGGACTCGATAGCGGCGCTGCGCAGCTCGACATTTTCGCTGCGACAGGCTGCCAGCAGGATGTCGACCGTGTCCGGATTCTTTTCTGACGGGCCAAGCACCTCGAAATCGAGATTGACCTCTTCGATGGGGTAGGGCACATACTGGTCTGCTTCCAGACCGATCTGGCTCTCCAGGTCATCGTCAGTGAGACCGGCCGGCATCTGGATGATCTTGGTGATGGTCGAGGAACCGGCGATGGCCACAGCAGCGTGCTGGGTGCGCGTACCGGATCGCTTCACAGCGCGCCGTACCGCCTCTCCAACGGCATCAACGTCGGTAATATTCTTTTCGACAACCGAGTTGGGTGGCAAGGGCTCAACGGCGTAGCTTTCAACACGGTAGCGTGATCCGCTACGACTCAGTTCCAGCAGCTTGACAGCTGTGGAGCTGATGTCCAGTCCGATGAGCGGTGGTTTAGTGCGTTTGAATAGTTGCGCGAATGGCACAATATTTCCTTTTAGTACCGGCTGTTGGGCAGCTTGGGTAGTTGGCCGCATTAGAGGACATTGCCTGTGGCTTGTCAACTAATGTGTAATTAATGTCAGAAGTAACTGACCTGCTTATCGGTCAGCCGGAAAATATATTTAGAAAAATTTCCCTGCACTACGATTAATTCGTAATCTATGACTGGAGTACGCTCTGTTCCTTGAACCACATCACAGGTTAGCAGTATCAAAATGACACTTCGCCGCACCGGTTTGTACCTCCTATCGCTATTGCTGACAGGCATGATCCTGGCGGCGGTGGCTGCCGCAATGGTGTATATCCGTGTCGAGCCGCAATTGCCGTCCATCGATGCATTGCGGGATGTGCAGTTGCAGGAGCCGCTGCGTATTTATACCAGTGATCATCGGCTGCTGGCCGAGTTTGGTGAGAAGCGGCGGACACCGGTACGCATCGAGGAGGTGCCACCGCTGATGGTGCAGGCATTCCTCGCGGCCGAGGATGATCGTTTCTTCGAGCACTCGGGTGTGGATATCCCGGGGCTGGTACGTGCCGCCATTGATTTGGCGCGCACCGGGCAGAAGCGGCGGGGTGCAAGCACCATTACCATGCAGGTCGCCCGTAACTTCTTCCTGTCCAGGGAAAAGACCTACATGCGCAAGCTGACGGAGATCCTGCTGGCATTCCGGATCGAAAATTCACTCAGCAAGAACGAGATCCTGGAGCTGTACTTCAACAAGATCTTTCTGGGACATCGCGCCTATGGAATCCAGGCCGCCGCGCAGGTCTATTACGGCAGGAGCATCAGCGAATTGACACTGGCGGAGACGGCCATGATTGCCGGGCTGCCAAAGGCTCCTTCACGCGTTAATCCGGTAAATGACCCGCAGGGTGCGAAATATCGCCGTGATTACATCCTCGATCGCATGTTACAGCTGGGTTTCATCAGTCCGGAACTGCACGCAGCGGCGCTTGCCGAGCCCGATACGGCCGAGTTGCATACCGTGCCGGCCGAGGTCGACGCGCCGTATGTTGCCGAGATGGTGCGCAGCGAGATGATTGATCGTTATGGTGCCGATGCCTATACCTCCGGGCTGGAGGTGATTACTACCATTAACAGCCTGCACCAGGAGACGGCCAATGCGGCACTGCGGGCCGATTTGCTCGATTACAGCAAGCGCCATGGTTATCGTGGTGCGGAGGCGCATGTCGATGTTGCAGCCATGGCGGCGGAGCAACGGGCCGCCGTGCTGGACGAACACCCCGCGCTCGGCGGATTGAGTGCTGCGCTGGTGACTGCTGTGCAAGAACAGCAGGTAACCGTGCTAACGAAGGATGACGCCGAACGTGTGCTCGATTGGGATGCGTTGTCCTGGGCGCGCCCCTATAAATCGGTAAACAGCCAGGGCGTGGCGCCGAAGCAGGCCAGCGACATACTCCGGGTCGGAGACATTATCCGGCTGCGGGTAGTAGCGGATGGCAAGCTGGAGTTGTCGCAGTTGCCGGGCGTGGAAGGTGCGCTGGTAGGGCTGGTCCCGGATGACGGGGCTATCCTGGCACTGGTTGGCGGGTTCGATTTCCAGCTCAGCAAATTCAACCGCGTTACGCAGGCGCGTCGTCAGCCCGGTTCCAGTTTCAAGCCGATCATCTATTCCGCCGCGCTGGAGAAGGGATTTACGCCGGCCAGCATGATCAATGATGCACCGGTGGTATTTGATGATCCCGCGCTGGAGTCTACCTGGCGACCGGAAAACTACAGCGGCCAGTTCTATGGTCCGACCCGCCTGCGCGAGGCGTTGTATCGTTCGCGTAACCTGGTTTCGA
This sequence comes from uncultured Gammaproteobacteria bacterium, assembly GCA_905480065.1. Classification (GTDB taxonomy): domain Bacteria; phylum Pseudomonadota; class Gammaproteobacteria; order UBA9214; family UBA9214; genus UBA9214. The sequence continues at coordinate 16,713 of CAJQOV010000169.1, forward strand.
TCCGCGTGCTGCGCGCGATCGGCGCCAGCTATGCCGCAGGGTACGCCGAGCGTTTCGGGTTCGATGCCGCCCAGTTGCCGCATGACCTGACGCTGGCACTTGGCAGCGCGTCGGTTACCCCGTTACAGATGGTGCGCGCCTTTGCCGTGCTGGCCAACGGCGGGTTCCTGATCAACCCGTACTTTGTCCGGCAGATCAACGATGCGTCCGGCAACGTGCTGTACCTTGCCAATCCGGCTGTGGCATGCCGGGAGTGCCCGGATACGCCAGTCCCGGACGTCGATGCCGCCGCCGTGCCAGAAGCCACTCCTGAAGCAAACGCGGCAAGCACCTCCCCGGTCGAGGAGGCAGTGGCTGCTGGCACACCGGAAAACGAGACCGTACCGCAATTGCAGTACGCGCCGCGCGTGGTGTCGGCACGCAATGTCTGGTTGATGACGTCCATGATGCGCGATGTCATCCAGCGTGGTACCGGCGTGAAGGCAAGGGTGCTGGGCAGGACCGACCTGGCCGGCAAGACCGGGACGACCAATGAACAGATGGACGGCTGGTTCTCGGGTTTCAATCATGCCATCACAGCAACTGCCTGGACCGGTTACGACAAACTGGAACCGCTCGGGCGTGGCGAAACGGGGGGGAATTCAGCCTTGCCGATGTGGATCGACTACATGGCGGTTGCGCTGAAAGGCGTGCCGGAAGTGAAGCGGGAACTGCCGGAAGGACTGGTTACGGTACGAATCGATCCGGCCACCGGGATGCTGGCGCGTAGCACTCAGCGTGATGCGATTTTCGAGACCTTCATGGTAGAGAATGTGCCGCAAAAGACCGGTGGCCCGGGTGCTGCCGGCGCGAGCGGCGCTGCAGACGCAGTTACCGATCAGCTGTTCTAGCTACCCGCTGTAACAGCCTCGCGCGGCGCCATGCTGCGTTGACCGGGCACTGGAAAGCGCTTCCACGCAGCGCGCCGACTCGCTATGCGGTGCCTTGCCGGGCTGCTAGAGTTGCTCGAGGTCGGCAACCACGCTGTCAATGGAAACCTGTAACGCGCTGCGTTCAGCCGCGTTCAGTGGCAACTCGATAATCCTTTCGATGCCGCGACTGCCGAGCATGGCAGGTACCCCGATCGGGATCTGTCGCTGTCCGTATTCCCCGTCAAGAATGCATACGCACGGCAATACCCGCTGCAGGTTGCTGGTGATCGCATCAACCATGGTCGCAATCGCAGCGGCCGGCCCCAGGTACGCACTGCTGTTGCCGCGCAGCTCAAGTATTTCGCCGCCCCCATTCTGGGTGCGGGTATTGATGCGGGCGATGGTGTCCGGATCCAGGAACGTGGTTGCCGGGACGCCATTAATGGTGCAGTAGCGGGTCAGCGGCACCATGGTGTCGCCGTGACCGCCAATCACCATGGTCTGAATGTCCTTGATGGAAAGCCCGGTTGCCTCGGACATGAACGTGGCCATGCGTGCCGAGTCCAGCACGCCGGACTGGCCGAATACGCGACGACGCTCCCAGCCGGTGCGTTTCCATGCATGTAATGTCAGTACGTCCACCGGGTTGGTGACCAGCAACAGCAGGCTGTCCGGGGCGTGTTCCAGCACCTCGTCGACAATGACGTCTATGACTGCGCGATTGACCTCCAGCACATCACTGCGCGACATGCCGGGCTTGCGCGGCGATCCGGCCGTGACGATGACGAGGCCGGAATCCTTCAGCAGGGCAGGATCGCTGCCGCCGGTTACCCGTGTGTCAAAGCCGTGATAGGGTGCGGATTGACGCATGTCCATGGCAGCACCGGCCGCCGCCCCTTCGCGCACATCGAGCAGTACCACTTCCTTGCACAGGTTGCGTTGCGCCAGTATCTGCGCAGTGGTTTCTCCGACGCGGCCTGCGCCGATGATGCTGATCTTGTTCATCCCGTTTTCCTTTGTGGCTGCGAGCGACTTTTGTTTTACGGCGGGCTCATCGGGCTACAGTATATAGGTGTCATGTCAGATTAAAAAACCGCTCAGCGAACTATTTTCAGCCACGAGCCGGCAGCCGGCTCCCCGTCCGGATATTGTCCGTTCAGCAGGCGTAACTGCTGTTCCGGGTAATTTGCCAGCGGTGAGGACCGCGCCAGTTCCGCATAGCGGGTATTGGCCGGGGCCTTGATGATGTTCAGGTGCTCGGTGCCGGCCAGCCGCTGTTGCTCAGGCGTAAGCGCACTGAAACTGGCCGCTGACGAGAGTATGGCGGCATCATGGGGTTCCGGGCTGGTGGTGCTTTTTGCCGCACCGGCAAAGATCCACGCGCGGGTATCGCGCAGCAGTACCACGTAGCGTACGCGGCGCGTTCCCCATGGCGTCTTGCCGTCGGCCAGCGCGGTGTAACCGTCAAACCCGTTAGTCTCGAATACCTTGCCTTGCTGCAGGTTCTTCAATCGCAAGCGTTGTGTCATGAATTCCGCAGCACTGATGCGCTTGTTGCGATCCGTGACGGTCACTTGCAGCAGGCCATCCTTGTCAGGACTGGTGGCAATGATCCGCTCGGCCTGGTTATCGATATGCCAGCCCTCCGGGAAGCTCAGTGCCAGATCGAGTTTCTTGTGGTAGAAATGATGGTCGCGCACGATGCCCTCGTCTTCGCCCGGACCAAACGTCAAGCCATCCAGCGCCTGCAGAAAACTGTCGTGTCCGGTTTGTGCCGCATCCGGAACGCGCAGGTGTTCGGCGGCGCTGATGACTTCCCTGAGTCGCGTGTCGTTGTCCGGATGGGTGGAGAACAGGCCATGCCAGGCACTCGGTTCGCGGTTTTCCCGTTGCGCGACCTGCTGGTCAAACAACTCCTGGTTTTTCAGTACACGCACGACCTCGAGCATGCCTTGCGGATCGTATCCGCTCTTTGCCAGGTATTCTGCACCGAGCCGGTCGGCTTCCAGCTCATGCTCGCGGCCGTAACCGCGCACGATGGCCGTGCCGGCCAGGTTGGTGAGGGTGTCTACGCCCTGGATCCCGGTGGAAGCGGCGAGCACTGCGCCAAGCAAGCCGGTAACGGTGGCGGTGCTGTGCTGGCGCACGCTGTGTCGTGCCGTGACATGACCGATTTCGTGGCCCAGCACGGCGGCCAGTTCCGCCTCGGAATTGAGATAGGCGAGCAGTCCGCGGGTGATGTAGATGTAGCCGCCGGGCAGGGCAAAGGCGTTGACCTGGGTGCTGTCGACGACGGTGAAACGGTAGATCAGGTCGGGGCGATGGCTGTGCGCGGCCAGTTTTTCACCGACCGCTTGCACCAGGGCATTCAGCGCCGCGTCCTCGTAGGGCGGCATCTCCTTGCTGATTTCGGCGCTGTACTGCCGTCCCAGGCTGATTTCCTGTTCCTCCGACATCAGCACGAAGTCCTGCTCACCGTTCACCGGATTCGTGGCACAGCCTGCAAGCAGCAATACGGCGGCGGCCAGTAGTGCGCATTCCAGCCGGCGATTCATGGCGCCACCGCGCTGGTGAGCGCAACCAGTGCCGCCGGGTGTTGCACGGTCATCTGCAGGCGCTGTCCGGCCGGCCTGAGCCAGCCGCGCACCTCGATTTCCCTGTCGCGCAGCGATTCCAGTGCAGCATCGGGAAAATAGCTCCGGTTGCGGTTATCGATGCGCAGGGTAAGCAGTCCCGCCAGATCGATCCAGGTGCTGCGCCGGGTTTGGCGAACTGCAGTTACGCGTCCGCGCACGATGCGAAAGCCGCGACTGTCTTTGGGGAGTGCAGTGCTGTCCGTGGCCTGGTAGTGATCCAGTCGCCACAGCCCGGTACGTGCGCTGCGCGCGTCGTCTTCCCGTTGCTGGTAACACGACATGCCCCAGGTATTGGGCGGCACGACCAGCGTCGTTGCCAGGCCCTTTTGCAACAACTGGACGGCTACGTTATCACCGTTTTCGAGGAACACGTGCGCCAGCAGCCGACCATAATGATCGTGCTGTTCAGTGCCATATTGCAGCAGTACGCTGTGGCCGCCTGCAGCGAGGATCTGTTGCAGGGTATCGCGCGCCGCGCTGGCAAGGGCTTCATTGGCTGCGCCAGCATGGCCGAGTTCCGGGGTGTTGATGCCAATCAGTCGAACCCGGCGCCCATCCTGCAGCTTGACGGTATCGCCATCGAACACGTAGACCACGCGGGCCCGCTCGTCCACGTGTGCATAGCTGCACAGCGTGCTGGTGGCAGCCAGTGTCGGCGCGGGCAGCAATGCTGCGCACAGCAGCAGCAGAAATAAAAAAGGGGCGACCAAATCGGACGCCCCCTTGAGCCGTATGCCACCAGGCATTTGCAGTGCGATCAGTTGTTTCCGTAGCGCTGGCGGAACTTGTCCACGCGCCCGCCGGTGTCGACCATCTTCTGCTTGCCGGTATAGAACGGATGGCACTTGGAGCAAACTTCGATGTTGAGTTCGGCGCCGGAGGTGGAGCGAGTTTCGAAGATTTCTCCGCAACTGCAGGTAACCTTGACGGCGGTATAGCTCGGATGTGTGTCTGCTTTCATGACTGCCTCGATAATGACTTCGTGCCCGGCCGGCATGGTTGCCAAAGCCGTGAAAAGGCTGGGGATAGTACGCGATTCGTTGTCGCGCAGCAAGCTGCCCGGGTGGCTGCAGGCGGCGCTGGCGGCTAACCGGTTGTCGCTGTTATCGACGAAAATCGAGGATTTTCGCAGATATAGCTGGCGGTTTTTCGCTAGAGCCCGGATTTTCCCCGCCTTGCAGGGAGGCCAGCAGGCCCCGGGGCCCGGTCACGTTGTCCCAGAGCAGCTGCTGCATGCGGATACTGGCCGCCAGCGGGGTCGCCGCGGTTTCACGAATCCGGTCCAGTTTCCACTGCAGGCAACGCAGGCGCTGTTGCAGTCGTTCCGGGGCCTCGAGAATCGCCTGTTCCAGCACATGAAGGCGTTGTTGTTCAAAGGCCTGCGGATCTTCCCGGGCAAGGCTGGCCCAGCCGTCAAACGCGAGCCGGGGGTGGTGGGTAGTTGCCATCGCATCCTCCTTGGCGACCGTCCGGTCATTGTTATTCGCATGGAGTGAATTGATGCTAGCACGACTGTGCGGATAATTCGCCGGTAACTTGGCGAACTAATAATTTAATAATTAGAACAACAGGATATCATCCTGGCGCCGGTGGATAAGTCAGTGGATAAGTCAGTGGATAAGGCGGTGATAGCCTGTGTGCTGAGTGGGGGTGGGTTAATTCGCCGGGACCGTGCGCGTTTGCGCCCAGTGGCGCAGCGCCGCGATTTTTTCCGCCATGACCCTGGACAGGGGCCGGGTGCGGGTGATTTCGTCGCGGATATGGGCGGTGCTCAAAACCGCCTGTTGTTCGCGCGCGAGGTAGGTAGCCGCCACGATGGCCTGTTCCAGTTCGGCACCGGAAAAGCCCTCGGTCAGGCGGGCCAGTTCCGGCAGGTCGAAATCCATCGGTTTGTGCTCACGCTTGCGCAGGTGGATGGCGAGAATCTCGGCGCGCGTGGCGGCATCCGGCAAATCCACGAAAAAGATTTCATCCAGCCGTCCCTTGCGGATCAGCTCCGGTGGCAGGTCCTCGATGGCGTTGGCGGTGGCGACAATAAACACCGGTGCCTCGCGTTCCGCCATCCAGGTCAGCAGGTTGCCGAGGATGCGCCGTGAAGTACCGTTGTCGTTATCACCCGAGGCAATCGCCTTCTCGATCTCGTCGATCCACAGCACACAGGGCGCCATCGCGCCGGCGGCCTGCAATGCCTCGCGCAGGTTGCGCTCGGTTTCACCGAAGAACTTGTTGTACAGGGTGCCGAAGTCCAGTCTCAGCAAGGGCAGCGACCACAGCCCGGCCACGGCCTTGGCGGCGAGACTCTTGCCGCCGCCCTGCACTCCGACCAGCAGGATGCCGCGCGGCAGGTCGCGCGGGTTGGTGGGATTGATGAACGCATCACGTCGCCGCTCGATCCAGCGCTTGAGGTTGCGCAGGCCGCCGACCTCGGCAAAGTCGGTGGTGTCGAATTCGCAGGAAATCGCGCCATTCGCTTCCAGCATGCGGTAACGCGCGCGTGTTACCCGGTCCAGGTCGTCGGCGCGAATGGCGCCGTCATCGAAAATGATGCTGCGAATGACGCGTCGCGCGTCACTCGCGGTCAGGCCGCGTAACTGGCCGGTCACCAGGTCCAGTGTCTTGCGATCGGTTTTCACCTGTGCACCCGGGTTGGCGCTGGCCCAGTGGGATGCCTCCTCGCGAATCATGGCTTCGAGCTGGGCGCGATCCGGCATGGACAGGGAAAACGCGGCGCCGAGAAAGGCGATCTCCGGCGGCAGTTTCAGTGCGTGGCTGACGAACACCAGCGTGTGGCCGAGGCTGTGATAATCGAGCGCGATCTCCTTCAGCAGGCGAATGTTGTAGGCGTCTTCCAGATAAGGATGAAAATCCATCAGCAGGTAAATGGTGGGAGATGGTGTGGCCTTGATCTGGCCGAGCGCCTGCTGCGGGTCGCTGGCGTGGCGCTGCGGCGCGAGGTCCAGGTCGATACGCTGCAGGCCGGTGGTGGCCGACCACGCCATTACCGGCATGGCCATGCGCAGCGCCAGGCTGGCAAACAGCTGTTTTACCGGCAGCTCGTCGCGCGTCTCGATCGTGAGGATGGGCACGCGCGAGCGCAGCAGCAGTTCCAGGTCGTGCAGGTCGTTCATGATGGTACCGGGTATTCTATATATACGGGCTTATCGTCCAGGTACGTCGATCCGTTAGCCCGGCCATGACATTACAGCAGTTCATGCTGCCGGATGCGGTCCAGCCGTATCTCGTATTGCTGCCGGCCTTCCCGTACCACCAGGAACTCCTCGTGCTGGCGGGTCTGCAGGTCGATGGCGGTGACGATGCTGATGTGGGTTGCCCCATCCGCATCTCGCCAGTGCAGGCGCAGCGGTGAGCGGCGCAGGATGGCCAGCTCGAATTCACTGTGCAGTCTGCAGTCGACCGTGATGTAGTCACTCGTCATTGCGGCGTACGGTCAGCGACACGGTTTCTCCATCCAGTCCCACCTCGACGTGAATTTCAATCGGCTGACAACAGACCTGGCAGTCCTCGATGTAGTCCTGGTCGCCGTCTTCCGCTTCCACCACCGTAGTAAAGCTCTCGCCGCAGTAGGGGCAGTCAATGGGTGTGAGCATCGGGCATCCAGTATTGCAGTAGTTCATTCAGGTAGCGCTGGCCACGCTGCGTTGCCTGCACCGTGTCTGCCATATGCAGGAGCAGGCCGGCGTCTA
>CAJQOV010000170.1 GCA_905480065.1 uncultured Gammaproteobacteria bacterium
GACCATGGGCAGCGGTGTCGACAAGCATGAACTGGAGCACACCGGCTATGACGTTTTGCTGGGGCATGCTGCGTTACGCAGTGTCATCGTGCGCGCGACCGGTGCGGGTTATGACCTGTTGCCGGGCAATGCCGATCTGACCGCTGCGGAAGTCGAGCTGATGCACAAAGACGACCGCGAACGACGTCTGCGCGCAGCACTCAGCTATGTTCAGAATGATTACGACTACGTGCTGATCGATTGCCCGCCGTCACTGAACATGCTGACCGTCAATGCGCTGGCCGCCGCGCATAGCGTACTGATACCGATCCAGTGTGAGTATTACGCACTGGAAGGGCTGTCTGCACTGCTCGACACCGTTGAACAGGTGCGTAGCGCGATCAATCCCGGTCTCGAAATTGAAGGCCTGTTACGCACCATGTTTGATGCGCGCAACAATCTGGCTACCGATGTGTCGGCGCAGTTACAGTCACACTTCGGGGACAAGCTGTATCGGACCATCATCCCGCGCAATGTGCGCCTGGCAGAGGCTCCAAGCCATGGTATGCCCGTGCTGCGCTATGACAAGACCTCGCGCGGCGCACTGGCCTACCTGGCGCTCGCCGGGGAGTTTTTACGTCGCCAGCAGAGCACTGCCGGAGCGGTTGGCGCGGCGGATGCAGTGCTTGAAGAGTCGGCAGAATCCAGTACCTGACACTGGCTCAGGTGTAACCAGCAACGGTAGTCATCATGGCAGCAAAAAAACGCGGATTGGGCAGAGGACTGGATGCATTGCTGGGTTCGGGTGTGCGCCCGGCTACGGCAGAACCACCGGCGGAAGCCGTGCAGCCGACCGCCAGCGGCGGTCCCTGGCCGGTACGTATCACACCCGAAGTCACAGCATCCACACCGGTATCCGATGGAACCCTGTGCCGCTTGCCGCTCGACATCATCTCACGCGGGAAATACCAGCCACGCGTGGACATGCACAAGGAATCATTGCAGGATCTGGCCGATTCGATCAGTGCACAGGGCGTGCTGCAGCCAATCATGGTTCGCAGGATCAGTGATAATGGTTACGAAATCATTGCCGGTGAACGCCGCTGGCGGGCAGCGCAGCTGGCCGGATTGCAGGAGATACCGGCCATCGTACGGGTGGTGGAAGATCGTGCCGCCATCGCGATCGCACTGATTGAAAATATCCAGCGCGAGAACCTCAACCCGATCGAGGAGGCGCGCGCCCTGCAACGCCTCATCCTGGAGTTCGAGCTGACCCATGAACAGGCAGCTGAAGCCGTAGGCAGGTCACGCGCAGCGGTTTCCAATCTGCTGCGCCTGCTCGACCTGGAGGAAAGCGTGTTGAAGATGGTGGAGCATGGCGAGCTGGAAATGGGCCATGCCCGTGCGCTGCTGGCACTGCCCAGGCCACTGCAGCGTGAAGCCGCCAACCAGGTTGTGGTGCGCGGCCTGAGCGTGCGTGCCACCGAGGGACTGGTCAAGCATCTGCAACAGCCGCGCGCGCCCAAGTCCCCGCCACCACGGAAGGACCCCGATATTCGGCAGCTGGAGGCCAGCCTGTCCGACAAGCTGGGTGCCAGCGTGATGGTCCGTCAGGGCCGTGGCGGCAAGGGAACGCTGGAAATCCGCTACAACAGCCTGGATGAGCTGGACGGTATCCTGGAGCACATCCGCTAAGTGCTTGCTGCACCAGCTTCAAGCATGCCGTAATCATGAACCGTATGCCGATTCCCATGATTTGATTGACCCTCCCCATGAGCCGTCCTTATAATCCTCGGCTGCCCTGGGGTCATGTGCAGCGGCGCTTGGTCATGCTTGACTGGCCCCGGCTGCCTGGCGCGAAGAGTGTAACCAACTGTTTTAGTTTCTAAATGGCTTCATTCGCGCACGTAATCCGGCGTCCGATCGCGTTGCAAATGGTACTTGTGGCGGTGGTCTCAGTCTTTTTTTATCTGCGCTCAGGGACTTATGCGGCGGTTTCGGTCTGGTTCGGCGGGCTGACAGCGACACTCAATATCCTGCTGCTGCTGTGGCGGAGTCACCGCGCAGCCAGCGGCCCGGCGCTGAGTGCCGGGCAGAGTTTGTGGGCGTTGTATCGTACGGCGCTGGAACGCTTTGTCATGGTGATGATGCTGTTTGCGCTGGGGATGGGATTGCTGAAGCTCGACCCGTTTGCGTTATTGTCCGGTTTTGTGGTGGGCCAGCTGGCCCTGATACTGATGGGAAGGAAGGGAAAGTCTGCCAATCATGTCGTCTGATGCTCTGACAACCTCGGAATATATCAAGCACCACCTGAGCAACCTGACCTATGGACGGTTTGCGGAAGGGCATGAACATGCCGGCCACTGGGGTTTTGCGCACAATGCTGCCGATGCCAAGGCGATGGGGTTCATGGCGATCCATGTCGACACCATGTTCTGGTCGATATTTCTCGGCGCGCTGTTCCTGTTGCTGTTTGCCCGGGTTGCGCGCAATGCCAGCACCGGTGTACCGGGCGCTATGCAGAATTTTGTCGAGCTGCTGGTTGAGTTCGTTGACGGTATCGTCAAGGGGACATTCAACGGCCGCAACGCGATGGTCGCACCGATGGCGCTGACCATCTTTGTCTGGGTGTTCCTGATCAACGCTATGGACCTGATCCCGGTCGACTGGATACCCCAGGTGGCCGCCATGGCCGGCACCACGTTCTTCGGCATGGATCCGCACCATGTGTATTTCAAGGTAGTACCCTCGACCGATCCGAACGCAACCTTCGGCATGTCGCTCGCGGTGTTCGTGCTGATGCTGTATTACAGCATTCGGATCAAGGGTGTCGGAGGCTTCCTCGGTGAACTGACCCTGCATCCGTTCAGCTCGCACAACAAGATCCTGCAGCTGGTATTTATCCCGATCAATTTCCTGCTGGAATTCGTGGCATTGCTGGCCAAGCCACTGTCACTGTCGCTGCGACTGTACGGCAACATGTTTGCCGGTGAAATGATCTTTATTCTGATTGCGCTGATGTATGGTGGCGGCGTTGCGCTCGGGCTGTTCGGCGGCATGCTGCAACTCGGCTGGGCGATTTTCCATATTCTGATCATTACCCTGGAGGCGTTCATCTTCATGACGCTGACCGTGGTCTACATGGACCTCGCGCACCAGACCGGGGAACACTGATTTTTGCCAGTTACAGGATTAATTAACTGCTTTACCAGGAGATAATACGATGACTGAAGTTCAAGCAATGCTCTTTATTGCCGGTGCAATCATGATGGGTCTGGGTGCGCTCGGCGCCGCCATCGGTATCGGCATCCTTGGCGGGCGCTTCCTGGAAGGTGCGGCACGCCAGCCGGAACTGATTCCTGTACTGCGTGGCCAGTTCTTCCTGATGATGGGTCTGACCGACGCCGTGCCGATGATCGCGGTTGGCGTGGCGTTCTATGTCATTTTCGCGGTTGCCGGCTAGCCGCAGACCCTCCGCAGGCAAAGGTATCAGCGCATGAACATCAACCTGACACTCATAGGCCAGTCGATCACATTCTTCGTGTTCGTCTGGTTTTGCTACAAGTACGTGTGGCCACCGCTGGTGAACGCACTGGACGAGCGTACCAGGAAAATAGCCGATGGGCTGGCGGCCGCCGAGCGTGGCAAGCATGAAAAGGAACTGGCCGAGGAACGAGCCAAGGAAATCCTGCGCGAGGCAAAGAACCAGGCCGGCGAGATTATCAGCCGCGCCGACAAGCGCGCAGCAGAGATCGTCGACGAGGCAAAGCAGGAGGCGCGCGCCGAAGGTGGTCGCCTGAAGATTGCAGCGCAGTCCGAGATCGACCAGGAAGTGAATCGCGCGAAGGAAGACCTGCGCGGACGGGTGGTCGCTATTGCGCTGGCCGGAGCCGGCAAGGTGCTGGAGCGTGAGATTGATGAAAACACCCACGCTGAACTGCTCAATCGACTGGCGGCGGAGATCTAGGCGCAGCTATGGCAGAAACCATTACCGTTGCACGCCCGTATGCACAGGCCGCATTCCAGTTTGCGATTGCGCAGCGTGCACTCAAGGACTGGTCTGACATGCTCGGGCTGCTGGCAGCCATAGTCGGCGATAACGGCATGCGCAGCCTGATCGACAGTCCGCGCATTACCGAGGACCAGCTGTCAGACCTGGTTATCCAGGTGGCGGGTGATCAGCTTGACGAAAAATGTGCAAACTTCGTGCGCGTACTGGTAGACAATCATCGGCTGACGCTGCTGCCGGAAATCGCTGCGCTGTTCGAAATCCTGCGTCGCAACGCCGAGGGCCGCATACAGGCTGAACTGATCAGCGCGTTTCCTGCCAGCGCTGCGCAGCAGGCACAGGTAATGGCAAGCCTGCGCAAGCGGCTTGGGCGCGAGATCGAACTGACCTGCAAGGTGGATGCAAGCCTGGTGGGTGGCGCGATCATCCGTGCCGGCGACCTGGTTATCGATGGCTCCGTGCGCGGCAAGCTGCAGCGCCTTGGCACGGCTCTGAGTCACTGAATTGAAGGCTTTTTCAAGGTAAACAACTATGCAACTCAATCCGACTGAAATCAGCGAGCTGATCAAGAGCCGCATCGAACAATTCCAGGCTGTATCCGAGGCGCGCACCGAGGGTACCGTGGTCAGCCTGACCGACGGTATCGCGCGCATCCATGGTCTGGCCGATGTCATGCAGGGTGAAATGCTGGAATTCCCCGGTAACGTCTTCGGCATGGCGCTCAACCTGGAGCGCGATTCTGTAGGCGCGGTGATCCTGGGTGATTACAAGAGCATCACCGAAGGTGACAGCGTCAAGTGTACCGGTCGCATTCTCGAGGTGCCGGTGGGCGAGCAGCTGCTCGGACGCGTGGTGAATTCGCTCGGTATCCCGGTGGATGGCAAGGGAGCAATCAGTACGACGGAAACCTCACCAATCGAAAAAATCGCACCGGGCGTGATTGCACGCCAGTCGGTGGACCAGCCGGTACAGACCGGCCTGAAGTCCATCGATGCCATGGTGCCGGTTGGTCGCGGTCAGCGCGAACTGATCATCGGTGACCGCCAGACCGGCAAGACGGCGGTTGCAATCGATGCCATCATCAACCAGAAGGGGACCGGGGTTAAGTGTATCTACGTTGCAATCGGTCAGAAGAATTCCTCCATTGCCACGGTTGTGCGCAAGCTGGAAGAGTTCGGCGCCATGGAGCACACCATCGTCGTTGCTGCTGCAGCGGCCGAGTCTGCCGCTATGCAGTACATCGCCCCGTACTCCGGCTGCACCATGGGAGAATACTTCCGTGACCGTGGCGAAGATGCGCTGATTATTTACGACGATCTGACCAAGCAGGCCTGGGCCTATCGCCAGGTGTCGCTGCTGCTGCGTCGCCCGCCGGGACGCGAAGCCTACCCGGGTGACGTTTTCTATCTGCACTCGCGCCTGCTGGAGCGTGCCGCACGGATCAACGCCAAGGAAGTTGAGCGGCTCACCAATGGTGCAGTGACCGGCAAGACCGGATCACTGACTGCGCTACCGATTATCGAAACGCAGGCCGGCGACGTTTCGGCGTTCGTACCGACTAACGTGATCTCGATCACTGATGGCCAGATTTTTCTGGAGTCCGACCTGTTCAATGCCGGTATCCGGCCAGCGATCAACGCCGGTCTGTCGGTATCGCGTGTGGGTGGTGCAGCACAGACCAAGATCATCAAGAAGCTCGGTGGCGGCGTGCGACTGGCGCTGGCACAGTATCGCGAACTGGCAGCGTTCTCGCAGTTTGCCTCGGATCTCGACGAAACTACCCGCAAGCAGCTCGAACGCGGTCAGCGGGTGACCGAGCTGATGAAACAGAAGCAGTACTCGCCATTGTCAGTTGCTGAAATGGCGGTTTCCCTGTTCACGGCAGACTGCGGCTATCTTGACGACGTCAAACTCAACAAGGTTGTCGACTTCGAACATGCCATGCTGGCCTATATGCGTAACACCCATGCGGCGTTGATGGAGAGAATAAATACAACCGGCGACTACAACGACGAAATTGCTGCCAGCCTGAAGGCGGCGGTGGAAGACTTCAAGGCCACCGGCACCTGGTAAGCCGGAACTAACGGGACACTGACATGGCAGGCGCGAAGGAAATCCGCAGCAAGATTGCGAGCATCAAGAATACGCAGAAAATCACCAAGGCAATGCAAATGGTGGCTGCGAGCAAGATGCGCAAGGCGCAGGAGCGTATGCTGGCAACACGCCCATATGCAGAAAAAATCCACAATGTGGTCGCGCACATGGCACAGGCACACCCGGAGTATCATCATCCCTATCTGGAAGAACGGCCTGCGCAGCGGGTCGGCCTGATTATCATTTCCACAGACCGTGGTCTGTGCGGTGGTCTGAACATCAACCTGTTCAAAAAGGCCATCATGTCGATGAAGGAATGGAATGCCGCCGGCCTGGAGATTGACCTGACCCTGATCGGAACCAAGGCCAACTCGTTTTTCAGGCGCATGGGTGGCAATGTAAAGGCTACCGCAAGGCATCTGGGTGACAATCCCTCCATCATCGAGCTGATCGGTACCGTCAAGGTCATGCTGGATGCATACGAGGAAGGCAGGATTGACCGTTTGTATCTTGTGCATAACCAGTTTGTGAACACCATGACGCAGTCTCCTGAACTGCAGCAACTGATACCGGTTATTGGCGATCCGGATGAGCGTTTGCATACGCACTGGGACTATATCTACGAACCGGATTCAAAGCCGGTCATGGATGCGCTGATGATTCGCTATATCGAATCACTCGTATACCAGGGCGTGGTGGAAAACGTGGCCTGTGAAATGGCGGCGCGCATGGTCGCCATGAAGTCCGCCACGGACAATGCCGGCAACCTGATTGATGAGTTGCAACTGATTTACAACAAGGCACGCCAGGCGGCGATTACCCAGGAAATTTCCGAAATCGTCAGCGGCGCGGCAGCGGTATAGAAAATTAATTGTAGGAGCGCAGGTATGCGCGAATGGTTGACTTGCTTGTTCGCGAACAACGTCCGCTCCTGCGACTAGAAAGTTTAATGCTACGAGGTATACATCATGAGTGCTGGCAACATTGTTGAAATTATCGGCGCTGTCGTCGACGTAGAGTTTCCGCGTGACAGCGTACCGAAGATTTACGACGCACTGAAGGTCGACGCCGCGGGTCTGACCCTGGAAGTACAGCAGCAGCTGGGCGACGGCGTAGTACGAACCATTGCCATGGGCTCGACAGACGGCGTGCGTCGCGGGCTGGAAGTACTCAATACCGGTGAACCGATCATGGTGCCGGTAGGTGCGAAGACGCTGGGTCGCATCATGGATGTGCTGGGCAACCCGGTTGATGATGCTGGAGATATAGGTGCAGAAGTCAGAATGCCGATTCATCGCCCGGCTCCGACCTTCGCCGAACAGGCAGCCGGCCTGGAGATTCTCGAAACCGGCATCAAGGTAATCGACCTGATCATGCCGATCGTCAAGGGCGGCAAGGTCGGCCTGTTCGGTGGCGCCGGTGTCGGCAAGACCGTCATCATCATGGAATTGATCAACAACATCGCCAAGGCGCATGGCGGCTACTCGGTTTTCGCCGGTGTTGGCGAGCGGACGCGCGAAGGTAACGACCTTTATCATGAGATGGTCGAGTCTGGCGTCATCAAGGAAAACGGCGAGGAAGGCTCCAAGGCCGCCCTGGTCTATGGTCAGATGAATGAACCTCC
>CAJQOV010000171.1 GCA_905480065.1 uncultured Gammaproteobacteria bacterium
GAAAAATTTGACTGCATGCCGGCACCGCGCGCCGATGGCCCGACCGCGTTTGTCTCCATCATGGAAGGTTGCAGCAAGTATTGCAGCTTCTGCGTGGTGCCCTACACGCGCGGTGAGGAGGTCTGCCGTCCGTTCGATGACCTGATTGCCGAGGTGGCCGCACTGGCGGGGCAGGGAGTGCGCGAGGTAACCCTGCTCGGACAGAATGTAAACGCCTATCGGGGGGTAATGCACGACGGTGCGATTGCCGATCTTGCCCTGCTGATCAGCTGGATTGCCGCCATCGAGGGTATCGACCGGATTCGCTATACCACCTCGCACCCGCTGGAAATGAGTGACAGCCTGATCAATGTCTATGCCGAGGTGCCGGAGCTGGTCTCGCACCTGCACCTGCCGGTGCAATCCGGCTCCGACCGGGTGCTGGCCATGATGAAGCGCAACCACACCGCGCTGGAATACCGGTCGATCATCCGGCGTTTGCGTGCGGTGCGTCCCGATATCAGTATTTCCTCGGATTTCATTGTCGGTTTTCCGGGTGAATCCGACGCGGATTTTGAACAAACCATGCAGCTGATCGAGGCTGTCGGTTACGACCAGTCGTTCAGTTTCATCTACAGCCCGCGGCCGGGCACGCCGGCGGCCAGCCTGCCGGACGATGTGCCGCAGCAAATCAAGAAGGCGCGCCTTGCCCGGCTGCAGCAACGCATCAGCGCAATGGCCGCGGCAATCAGTAACTCGATGGTGGGCAGTGTGCAGCGGGTACTGGTGGAAAAACCTTCACGCAAGGACGCCAGCCAGTTGAGCGGCCGTACCGCCAATAACCGCGTGGTGAATTTTGCCGGGCCCGCGCGCCTGATCGGTCATTTTGTCGAGCTGCGCATTACCGAGGCCCTGCCGAATTCCTTGCGCGGCGAGGTAGTGACTGTCGATGCTGCCGCCAGCGCACAGCAGAGGGCTTCTTGAGCGCGCACGTTCATTCCGTCGATTTCGAGCTGGAACCGGCTGACAATCATCGCCTGGCCAACCTGTGCGGACAGCTCGACGCCCATCTGCACCTGCTGGAACAGCGGCTGGGCGTAGAGATCAATAATCGCGGCAACCGGTTTCGCATTCTTGGCGATGCAGACGCCGTGCAGCATGCGCGCAAGATGATTGACAGCCTGTACGCGGAAACGCTGCAGGCCCGGCTCAGTCCGGAACGCATCCACCTGCATTTGCAGGAGGGCAGTACCCGGGCGCAGCAGGAAGACTTGCTGGACGATGACAGTGTTACCATACGCACACCGGGTGGCATCATCAGCCCGCGCGGGCGCAACCAGAAACACTACCTGCGCAGTATCATGCGCCACGATCTCAATTTCGGTATCGGCCCGGCCGGCACCGGCAAGACCTATCTCGCGGTTGCCTGCGCGGTACAGGCGCTGGAACAGGAGAAGGTCAGCCGGCTGGTGCTGGTGCGACCCGCAGTAGAGGCCGGTGAACGACTCGGTTTTCTACCCGGGGACATGACCCAGAAGGTCGATCCCTATCTGCGCCCGCTGTACGACGCACTCTATGAGATGCTGGGTATAGACAAGGTCGCCAGCCTGATTGCGCGTAACGTGATCGAGGTGGCACCGCTGGCCTTCATGCGCGGGCGCAGCCTGAACGATGCCTTCATCATTCTCGACGAGGCGCAGAACACCACCGTTGAGCAGATGAAGATGTTTCTGACCCGTATCGGTTTCGGCTCCACGGCGGTGGTGACCGGGGATATCACCCAGGTCGATTTGCCCAGGCATACCGAATCAGGGCTGCGCCAGGTGATTGATGTGTTAAAAGACAGCAAAGGCATCAGCTTCAGTTTCTTTACTTCACAGGACGTGGTGCGGCACCCGCTGGTGCAGCTCATCATTAATGCCTACGAAAGTTACAGCCACGCCACCAACAACAGTCAATAAGCGGAACTACTCCAAATGAATGATGAACAGAATATCAGCGTGCAGTATGCGATGGCCGCAGAAGGCATGCCGGATGAGAATGCCATCAGGCGCTGGGCAACGCTCGCCCTGCAGCAGGGACGGGAAGCTGCCGAGTTGTCGGTGCGCGTGGTGGATACGGCCGAGATCACGGCGCTGAATCGCCAGTACCGGGGCAAGGACAGCGCGACCAATGTCCTGTCCTTCCCGTTTGAGGGGATGGCCGGTGTCGAATCGGCGCTGCTGGGGGATGTGGTGATCTGTGCGCCGGTGGTGGCGGCAGAGGCAGTGCAACAGGGCAAAGCGCTGGATGCACACTGGGCACATCTGGTCATCCATGGCGTGCTGCACCTGCAGGGCTATGATCATCACGCGGATGCCGGGGCCCAGCGCATGGAGGCGCTGGAGTCGCAGTTGCTGGCCAGGCTGGGCTATCCCGACCCCTGGGAACCGGCAGTCCAGGCCTGAGTGGCCTGCCGGTCAGTGCTGGCGCTGCGCCAGACAATATCGATATAGTCGCAATACGAACAACGGACAGCACGCTCACGCTAGCTGATTTACATTTCATGAACATCCTACAAGCCACTGAAACCAATGAGTAAAGACCGACCTCCCAATGGTCCCGCGCGGCCCTCCTGGCAAACCAGGCTGAAACACTTTCTGCTGCGGGAACCCTTCGACACGGAACAGCTGGTAGAGATGTTGCGTACGGCCCAGCGCCACAACCTGTTTGACCTGGACGCACTCGCGATGCTGGAGGGTGTGCTGCAGGTGGACGAGATGCAGGTGCGCGACATCATGATCCCGCGCTCGCAAGTGGTGTTCCTCGACCGCGACGCAAGCAAGGAAATGCTGGTACGTACCATCATCGAATCCGGGCATTCCCGCTTTCCGGTGATGGGTGACAGCCGTGACGAGGTGGTCGGTGTGTTGCTGGCCAAGGACATGTTGCTGTATGCCTGCGAACGCGCAGACAGCCCGGTGAATGTGCGGGAGATCCTGCGCCCGGCGATCTTCGTGCCGGAAAGCAAACGGCTCAATGTGCTGCTCAAGGAATTCCGTTCCAGCCGCAATCACATGGCAATCGTGGTGGACGAGTACGGCGGCGTGGCCGGCATGGTCACTATCGAGGACGTGCTGGAACAGATCGTTGGCGAGATCGAGGACGAGCACGATGTCGAGGAAGACTACACCATTCGGCGGCACAGCGAGGTGCATTACACCATCAAGGCGCTGACGCCGATCGAGGACTTCAACGAGTACTTTGGCAAGGATTATCCCGACGAGGAATTCGATACCATCGGCGGCCTGGTGGTACACCACATCGGGCACCTGCCCAAGCGCGGGGAGCGCACCGTGATCGGCAACCTGTTGTTCAAGGTGCTGCGTGCGGACAATCGCCGGGTACATATGCTGCAGCTGACCGTGCTGCCGCGGCCTGCGGAAAGCAGCGCAGGATCCCGGCAACAGCAATCGTGACCAATCCATGGCTCCTGACCGGTGAGCCGCGCGCACGACCCATGCAAAGACTGACTGATCCTGTCCTGGTAGCTGCCGGTGTCGCCGCGGTGCTGGCGTTTGCCCCGTTCGGCTGGTTTCCCCTGGTCGTCGTCGCGCTGGCGCTGTTGTTTCTGCACTGGTTGCGTGACACGCCAGGCCAGGCCTTCCGGCATGGCCTGCTGTTCGGGCTGGGCTATTTCGGTTTCGGGGTGTCCTGGGTATACGTCAGCGTACATACCTACGGTAACGTGGCCTGGCCGATAGCGGGTTCGATTGCAGTGCTGTTCACCCTGGTGCTGGCGCTGTTCCCGGCCCTGTGCGGCTATGCGCTGCGCCGGGTATTTCCCGGCGGCCAGCGGCAGTTGCTGTGGCTGGTGTTCCCGGCCGGCTGGTTGCTGTTCGAATGGCTGCGTGGCTGGATCTTCAGCGGATTTCCATGGCTCGACCTGGGCGCCAGCCAGATCGACAGCCCGTTGTCCGGCTACCTGCCAGTCATCGGTGAATACGGGGTGAGCTGGCTGGTGGCCTTGTCTGCCGGCCTGGTCAGCGCAGCCTGGCTCGGTCGTGCTCGTGTCCTTCCGCTGCTGATTGCCTTGTCGTTCTGGGCTGGTGGTGCGTGGCTGGATCGCAGCGACTGGGTGCGCCCGCTGGGTGATCCGCTGAGCGTCAGCCTGGTGCAGGGTAACGTGGCGCAGGAACAGAAATGGTTGCCGGAGAATCTGCAACACACGCTGACCCATTATGCGGAATTGACCTTTGCCGGTGAACGCAGTGACGTCTACGTCTGGCCGGAAACCGCAATCCCCGCATTCTACGACCAGGTCGATGAACACTATATCCCGTCACTGCAGCAGTGGCTGGCGGCGCAGGGCAGTACCTTGTTGTCGGGCATTCCGGTACTGGATCGCGAACACTGGGAATACTTCAACGCGGTCATAGAAATCGCCGAGCTGCCGGTGTTCTACTACAAGCAGCACCTGGTGGCTTTTGGCGAGTACGTGCCGTTGCGCAAGCTGTTCGGCATCATCGTCGACAAGCTGGTACCGATGAATGGTGATTTTTCGCGTGGTTCCGCGCAGCAGCCGCTGCTGCATGCCGCCGGTTACCCGGTCGGCTCCTCGATCTGTTTCGAGGTGGTCTTTGGCGGGTTGATCTCGGCCGCACTTCCGCAGGCGGCCATGCTGGTGAATGTCAGTAACGACGGCTGGTTCGGGGATTCGCTGGCGCCGCACCAGCACCTGGAAATTGCGCGGGTGCGGGCGAAGGAAAACGGCCGGCCGATGTTGCGTGCCACCAATACCGGCATCTCGGCAATTATCGATCACCGCGGTGCGGTCAGTGCGCGCAGTGCGCAGTTTGAAACCAGCGTGGTGCGCGGCCACGTGGTACCGATGCAGGGCAGTACGCCATTTGTGCGCTTCGGCAACTGGCCGGTGCTGGTCATTGCCGTGCTGAGCCTGCTGCTGGCGTTGCTGGTTTTGCCAGCCGCCCCGCGCACTGCCACCAGGGCGCAGCGAAAACAATAATCATTGCCACAGGATGCACAGTGACCATCGCGCTTGACAAGCGCTCCTGCAATTGTTGTAGGAGCGGTCATCGACCGCGAATGGCACCGTCGCAAGAATCATCGCGCTTGACAAGCGCTCCTACAATTGTTGTAGGAGCGGTCATCGACCGCGATCGACCCCTTTTTGTTTTCTCCCCAACCCTCTCGGTAATTGCTCCATGCATTACTCTACCTCCTGCATCCATGCAGTCGTCCCGGTGGGGGAGGGAGTATATGGGGCAACAATATTCCGACGCCTTTTTTCTTGACGCAAATATCCTGATGTTCCAGTGTCGAAACAGGAGTACGGTGAATTTACCGGGTTACGATGCTGCAGCATCGTGTTACACGGGTCCGGATTTAAGGCAGACAGACAAACGATGCGATGCACACTGAAAAAACGCGTGGTCGGCACCCTGGTCCTGATACTGGCGCTCGCGCTATCGCTAACTGCCCGGGCGGCTACGGTGAATTTGCAGCCTGTCAGCGGATCGGGCAGTAACAATCGATGGATGGATAATGCAGACAACCTGTATTCATCCGCATATCAGAATTCCTTTGCTTACAGCCAGCCGTCGGTGAGCATTTCTTATAGCGATACATCAGGCAGCTTTTCCGGCACATTAACTGCCACCGGACTTAAACCCAACTTTGCCTATCAGGTGAAACTGGTCGGCAATGCAGCTGTGGACGTCTGGTCCAATGAGCAGCTCGGGTACGCCGGCAGGTGGTGGCGTGTTCAGCCAAATCCCGGAAATTCCAATGACGCGGATTATGATAACCATAAAGAAGATCCCGGCTATATATACCAGGGTTATTTGCTGTTTGATTTCTTCACCACTGATGAGCAAGGAAATGCCACGCTACACTTCTCTGTGAACAGCAGCTATCACGTGCTTTGGGCTACCCATGACTCCACAGGATTCGGCACGGGCCACAAAAATCCGGGTGCAAATGATTCGGCCGTCATCTATAACGATTTTACCGCATCGCCAGCGGTCAATTCTGCCGCCTACAGTAGCGACTATGGAGATGCCCGCGTCGGTATTTTTGCCGAGTGGGAGTCGGGCCGGGCGCTACCGGGACAGTTATTTCTTCCCGCCGGAGCATATAGCTGTCAATTGGTAGTAACCGAGGAAAGCTTTCATCAAGGCGGTCTGGGCGGCGGCTGGGCCAGCGTGCTGGCAGGTGATGCAAGCTTTACGGTTATCCCGGATGGTGACGTCAATCTCGATGGTGTTGTGAGTGCAGCGGATATCCTGCTGGGTATGCAGGTGGTGACCGGCAACCGCACACTCAATCCCGGGCAGTTCGGGCATGGGAATGTTGCGCCCCTGGTTTCCGGTCTGCCGGCACCTGATGGAGAATTTAATCTGGCAGATGTCCTGCTTATCACGCGCAAGGCGCTGGGAATAGTCAGCTTCTGACCTGCAGGTCTGCTGTTGGTCGAAAAAGGTCTCGTGACACATCTACCAGCTAAAATAGTGGCGTGCGAACAAAAAGCGGTCGGATTCCTTTTTGTTCCTCCTGTAGGAGAAATCTGTCGCGCTTGATAAGCGCTCCTACATCAATCCCTGGCTCCTGTAGGAGCGGTCATCGACCGCGAATGGCCGCGTGCGCGGATACCCGTGATCGGGTTCACTGCTGGATATCGTATACCAGTATCCGTGCCACCAGCGGCTTGAGTGTTTGCTCGACCAGCTGCAGGTGGAGCGGATGTGTGAGATAGCTTGCCAATGCCGCGCGGTCGGCGAGGCTCACGATCAGCGCCACGTCGAAACTGCTATCGACAATGGCACGTTCACTGGGGGCTGCCTGTCCGCTGTTGATCGACAGTACCCCCGGTATGGATTTTAGTGCCGCGCTTTCCGCGAGGACCCGCGCGCGCTGCTCGAGGTTGCCGCTGTCCTTCAGCCAGACGATGACCACGTGCTCGATGCGCGCTGCATCGGCCGCGCAGACCGCCGGTAGCAGGGCGCCCAGCCATAACAGCAGCACCGCAAGCCAGTCGGCAGCCCGGCACGCGCGCGCCGGCACCAATTTCTGTGCAAGGCCTGGATGTCGTGCCGGGTTCGCGGCAGGCTGCGTGTACGGCACGGTTAGCCGCGATGCTGTTGCCGGTGGTAGGCGGTGTGACTGCAATTCGGACAGGCCGGGATTTCGCCCGTGGAGTGAAAGTGCAGCGGATTACCGCAGCTGTCACAAATCAGTGTACCGGGCCCGGTAAACTCGCCGCTGTTCCAGGTCGGGCCGGCTTGCAGTTCCTGTTCAAATTGCAGCATTTCCAGCCGGGTGTGGTCGGCGGCCAGCGCCAGTGCTTCCAGCAGGCGTTCCTCGATCAGTTCGACATCGAAACGCAACCAGTCGCCCAGTTCATGGCCGGTCGCGGCCAGGTGTTGACCGGCGTCCTGCAGGTCGCGCTGCACGTAATACGCCACCTTTTCGGCTTCGTCACGGGTCAGTTCGCCCAGTTCAACGGCCGTATCACGCGCCTTGTGGATAAAGCGCTGCAGCGCGGGCAGGGTGTCTTCCTCGGCCTCCTCGATGGCGGTCCTGACCCGCAGCATCATGTCGTCATAGGCGTTTTGCCATTTTTCGCGGTTGGAGTGTTTGTCAGTCATGTGCGATCCCTGTATTGGCCAGATACTTGTAGTTTGGCCCAAAGCCGGCACGAGGTGAAGGAAAACCGGCTGCCGTGTTGTGGCGGGTGTTGTCGCTACGGTATTCTTCCAGCTTCGTTTTTCATTGGCATGCGTCCCATGGAAGAGATCTACCAACCCGAGCGCCTCGAGGCCGAGGCCCGCCAGTACTGGGAAGCCCACGCGACCTTTCGCGCGGTTGAGGATCCGGCACGGGAGAAATTCTACTGTTTGTCCATGTTCCCGTATCCAAGCGGCCGCCTGCACATGGGGCATGTGCGCAATTACACCATCGGTGACGTCATAGCGCGCTACCAGCGCATGCAGGGCAAAAACGTGTTGCAGCCGATGGGCTGGGACGCGTTCGGCCTGCCGGCCGAGAACGCCGCGATCCAGCACCAGGTACCGCCGGCCCAATGGACCTGGGAAAACATCGATTACATGCGCAACCAGCTCAAGCTGCTCGGCTTCGGTTATGACTGGGAGCGGGAACTGGCGACCTGCCATCCCGATTACTACCGCTGGGAGCAGTGGTTCTTCGCGCGCCTGTTCAACAAGGGGCTGGTCTACAAAAAGACCGCGATGGTGAACTGGGATCCGGTCGACCAGACCGTGCTGGCCAACGAGCAGGTCATCGACGGGCGCGGCTGGCGCTCCGGCGCGCTGGTCGAACGCCGCGAGATTCCGCAGTGGTTCATGAAGATTTCGCAGTATGCGGATGAATTGCTGGCCGATCTGGACCAGTTGACCGGCTGGCCCGAGCAGGTGGTCACCATGCAGCGCAACTGGATCGGGCGCTCCGAGGGCGTGGAGATGCAGTTCGGCATCGAGGGGCGCAACGAAACCCTGTCCATCTATACCACCCGCCCGGACACGGTGATGGGCGTGACCTATGTCGCGCTGGCGCCGGAACACCCGCTGGCGGTGCAAGCCGCGGCAACCAGTCCGGCACTGGAAGCATTCATCAGCGAGTGCCGCAACACGCGCGTGGCCGAGGCCGACATGGCCACGCTGGAAAAAAAGGGTGTCGACACTGGGCTGAAGGCGCTGCACCCGGTGACCGGCGAGGCGGTGCCGGTGTGGGCGGCCAATTTTGTATTGATGGACTACGGGCATGGCGCGGTGATGGCCGTGCCGGCGCATGACCAGCGCGACTATGAGTTTGCCCGGCAAAACGGGCTGCGCATTCGCCAGGTGATTCGTCCGGGGAATCGCGGTGCGCCGGCGGATCTCACCCGGGCCGCCTATACCGAAAAGGGCATTCTGCAGGAATCCGGTCGCTTCAGCGGGCTCAGTTCCGCACAGGCGTTCGAGGCCATCGCCGACTGGCTGGTCGCGGCAGGCAAGGGCGCGCGCCGGGTGAATTACCGCCTGCGCGACTGGGGCGTGTCGCGCCAGCGTTACTGGGGTTGCCCGATACCGATCATCAATTGCACAAAATGCGGTGCGCAACCGGTGCCGGAAAGTGACCTGCCCGTGGTGCTGCCGACCGACGTTACCGTCGACGCCACCGGGTCGCCGCTGAAGAAGATGCGCGACTTTATCGATACCACCTGTCCGTGCTGTGGCGGCAAGGCCGAGCGCGAGACCGATACCTTCGACACCTTTTTTGAGTCCTCCTGGTACTACGCACGTTATGCCTGTGCCGACCAGCGCGAGGCGATGCTGGACGAACGCGCGGACTACTGGCTGCCGGTCGACCAGTACATCGGCGGCATCGAACATGCCGTGTTGCACCTGCTGTATGCGCGCTTCTTCAACAAGCTGATGCGCGACGAGGGGCTGATCAGGCCGGACGAACCGTTCACGGCACTGCTGACCCAGGGTATGGTGCTGAAGGACGGCACCAAGATGTCCAAGTCCAAGGGCAACACGGTCGACCCGCAGAAACTGATCGATCGCTATGGCGCCGATACCGTGCGCCTGTTCACCATGTTTGCTGCACCGCCTGAGCAGTCGCTGGAATGGGCCGACTCGGGTGTGGAAGGCGCCTCGCGGTTCCTCAAGCGGCTGTGGAAGCTGGTACTGCAACATGTCTCTGGCGGCGCGACCGTGGCACTGGATGTGGCGGCACTGAACGACACGCAAAAGGCGTTACGCACCAGGCTGCACAGCACGCTGGCCAAGGTCGGCGACGACATCGGCAGGCGCTATACCTTTAACACGGCGATCGCCGCCAACATGGAACTGATGAATGAACTGATGCGTTTCGAGGACAGCAGTGCCCAGGGCCGGGCGGTATTGCAGGAGGCGCTGGAGTGCGTGGTACTGATGCTCTCGCCCATTGTGCCGCACATCACCCACGCCTGCTGGCATGCGCTCGGACATGACATGGCAGTAGTGGATTGCCGCTGGCCGCCGGTGGATGAGTCGGCACTGGTGCAGGACACGCTCACGCTGGCGGTGCAGGTTAACGGCAAGCTGCGCT
Organism: uncultured Gammaproteobacteria bacterium; assembly: GCA_905480065.1. Classification (GTDB taxonomy): domain Bacteria; phylum Pseudomonadota; class Gammaproteobacteria; order UBA9214; family UBA9214; genus UBA9214. The sequence goes on from CAJQOV010000171.1 coordinate 10,072, forward strand.
GTACCATCTCGGTGGCGGCGGATGCCGACCGCTATACCATCGAGCAGACGGCGCTGGTAGAGGAGAATGTTGTGCGTCACACCGCAGGCAAAGCGGTGCGCAAGATCATCCTTGTGCCCGGCAAACTGGTGAATATCGTGCTGTGATGTCGATGCGTATCCGCCTATCGGGTTTGCTGTTGCTGCTTGTGCTGGCCGCTGTCCTTGCGGGCTGTGGCTTCCAGTTGCGCGGCAGCAGTGCGTTGCCGCAATCCATGTCGGTTACCTATATCAAGGGTATCCGCCCCTTCGGTACGCTGGCCGACGATTTCGCGGCCGCGCTGCGGTTGCGAAATATTACCGTCACCGACCGTGAGCGAAATGCCACGGCGTTGCTCGAGATTACCGAGAACAGCACCGAAAAACTGGTGGTATCGGTGGACACGGACGGTAATGTACTGGAGTACGAGATACGCCAGATCATCCGCTTCTCGGTGGTTACCGCTGACCAGCTGGTGGTGGTGCCGGAGCAGTCGGTGGTACTGAGTCGAGACTATATCTTCAGCAGCACAGACGTACTCGGCAAGCAGCGCGAGGAGCAGGTGGTGCGCGCGACGCTGCAGGAGAATCTGGTCAACCTCGCCATGCTGCGTATTGCCGCCGTGGCGCATTGAACACCGGGTCCCTGGTTGAGGGAACGCGCGGGGTCGCCGTCGGTACGTTTGCCTGGACTGGCCGGATGCCATGCCGGATTGGTGCTCGATCCATGTGCGGCGGGAAAATTCAAACCCTGTGATATCATGGCGGCAGCGAGTCAACAGACGGCAGTTAATCATGAAGCTGACACTCGAATCACTCCATAAGGATCACGACAATCTGAGAAGAGTTCTGTACCTGCTTGAGCAATTGTTGATCGATTTCTACCGTGGGTCTTTTCATGACTACCCGATGCTGCAGCGCATCCTGGCATATATCCAGGATTATCCGGAGCAAGCACACCATCCGCTGGAAGATGAAATCTTTTCAAGAATCCTTGATGCCGGCATCAGTGACGGAAAATTGCGCAAGAATATTAATGCGCTTATGAAGGATCACTCGGAACTGGAGGTCATTACAAGAGATGCAATGCATGCAATCGAGACCATGTCTGTAACCGGGGATTCTGACATCTCAGGCATCGGGAACAGCTTGTCTGCATTAATAAATCGACACAGGGCGCACATTCTTTTTGAGGAAATGAATATATATCCATATGTCAAAGAACATTTGGACAAAAAGGGCTGGGAAAAAATTGGCGCGCTGGTTCCTTGCCAGGAAGATCCGTTATTCGGCGACAGGGTAAGCAAGGAATACGAGCATATATTCAAGGCCCTCTAGGCCGGGCAGTTACCTCAAAAGGATGTCGCAGCGCAGTTGCTGCCTGTACCAGGGGAAAATCTGCTCCTACCCTCTGTTCCTCCCTGGCTACACGGATAACAATTATTTTCTCTGTGTCCTCTGTGGCGATTATATTTTTCTCTGCGTCCTGGCGGCTTTGCGCGCAAACATTTATGGATTAATCCACCCCTGCTTGCATCCAGCGCCACCGGTACCGCAATTCACTATTCCGGTGCCGGCCGGGTTTGGCGTACCATGACAGGCACAACACAGCCAACGGTACTGCCTGCCGCATGCAACTGAAACCCGAGCAACTCGATGCACACCTGAACAAGACGCTGGCGCCGGTCTATTTCATCAGCGGCGATGAACCGTTGCGGGTGCTGGAGGCGGCCGACGCGATTCGCGCAGCCGCGCGTGCACAGGGTTACGATGAACGCGATGTGCTGACCGTGCAGGCCGGCTTTGACTGGAACAGCCTGCTGGCCGAGGCCGGCAACCTGTCGCTGTTTGCGCAGCGCAAGGTGATTGACCTGCGCCTGCCGTCCGGCAAGCCCGGCGATGCCGGTGCCAGGGCGTTGCGGGAATACGCGCAGCGCCCGCCGGAAGATACCGTGCTGTTGATCACCGCCGGGAAGCTGGAACCGGCTGCACGCAACAGCAAGTGGGTACAGGCGCTGGAGCAGGCCGGGGTGGTGAGCTTTGTCTGGCCGCTCGACGGCAATGATTTTCCCGCCTGGGTGCAGGCGCGCATGCGCCGGCGCGGTCTGGAACCGACGCGTGATGCAGTGCGCATGCTGGCGGACCGGGTCGAGGGCAACCTGCTGGCCTGTGTGCAGGAGATTGACAAGCTGTACTTGTTGCGCGGGGCCGGTCCGGTGGACGAATCCGACATCCTGCAACTGGTGGCCGATCACGCGCGTTACGACGTGTACGGCCTGGTCGATGCCGCGCTGTCCGGACAGGCCGCGCGCAGTGTGCACATCCTGCAGGGCCTGCAGGCCGAAGGCACGGCGCCGCCGGTGGTGCTGTGGGCGCTGGCGCGTGAAATCCGCCAGCTGGCCGGCATGGCCGCCGCGGTCTCGGCCGGGCAGGCCATACCTGCGGTGCTGGCGAAATACCGCGTCTGGGCCAATCGCAAGGGCCTGGTCGGCAATGCCCTGAAGCGCCTGCCGGCCGGGCAGTGCCACACGCTGCTCCGGCAGTGCGCCGCACTGGACCGGGTGTGCAAGGGCCAGGCGGCAGGCAACGCCTGGGACGAGCTGTTACAATTGACCCTGCAACTGGCCGGCAAGCCGGTCTTGCAAGGTCCGGGTCAGGCTTCCTGAGTATCAGTACATGAGCGTAAAGGCAGAATCGATCAACTTTGATGTTGCGCAGTACATGCAGGGCGTGGGCGTGCGTGCCCGTGCCGCGGCGCGCGCCATGAGCCGTGCGGACAGCGGCAAAAAGGACGCGGCGCTTACTGCCATTGCCGCCGCCATCGAGGCGGCCGCAGAAACCCTCAGGGCCGAGAATGCCAAAGACCTGGAGGCCGGCCGCAAGCAGGGCCTGGATGCCGCGTTGCTGGATCGCCTCGAGCTGAACGATGAACGCATTGCCGCCATGGCCGGGGGGCTGCGCGAAATTGCCCTGTTGCCGGACCCGGTCGGCAGCATCAGCGACATGAAATTCCGTCCCTCCGGTATCCAGGTCGGGCGCATGCGAGTGCCGCTGGGTGTCATCGGCATCATCTACGAATCCCGCCCGAACGTTACTGCCGACGCTGCCGGGTTATGCATGAAGGCCGGCAATGCCGCCATTTTGCGTGGTGGTTCCGAGGCGCTGCACTCCAATCAGGCGATCGCCAGATGTATCCACGCCGGGCTGGCCGAGGCCGGGCTGCCAGCGGACGCGGTGCAGGTGATCGAGACCACCGATCGTGCCGCCGTCGGCGAACTGATTCGTATGCAAGAGTATGTGGATGTGATCGTGCCGCGCGGCGGCAAGGGCCTGATCGAGCGCATCAGCGCAGAGGCACGCGTGCCGGTGATCAAGCACCTGCACGGCGTTTGTCACACCTACATCGACGACCAGGCCGACCTCGACAAGGCCATCAGGGTGGCCTTCAATGCCAAGACGCAGCGTTACGGCACCTGCAATACCATGGAGACGCTGCTGGTTGCGCAAGGTATCGCGGCTACCGTGTTGCCGCCGCTGGCCGCGCAGTACCAGGCCGTGGGCGTGGAATTGCGCGGATGCGAACGTACCCGCGCAATTCTGCCCGCTATCAACGCGGCCACCGAGGCCGACTGGGACGAGGAATACCTCGCGCCGATCCTGGCAATTCGCGTCGTCGACGATCTTGCTGCGGCGATCGAGCACATCGCCGTGCATGGTTCCGATCATACGGACGCGATCATCACCGAGTCACTGACCCGCGCGCAGCGTTTTCTGCGCGAGGTGGACTCCAGCTCGGTAATGGTGAATGCCTCCAGCCGCTTTGCCGATGGCTTCGAATACGGACTGGGTGCCGAGATCGGCATCAGTACCGACAAGCTGCACGCGCGCGGCCCGGTCGGCCTGGAAGGCCTGACCACACTGAAATACATCGTCGTCGGCGACGGGCATATCCGTACCTGATAAATTTCGACATGATAAAAACAGCCACAGAGCACACCGGGGGCACAGAGATTGAATAATGCGGTCGCAATGACTTGCCTCTGTGCCCTCGGTGGCGTGTATAACAATAATTAAATCTTCATGATCGGCATTCTCGGTGGCACCTTCGATCCGGTTCATTACGGTCATCTGCGCCCGGCGCTGGAAGTGAAGGATGCGCTCGGGCTGGCGGAAGTCCGGCTGATTCCCTGCCGCGTGCCACCACACCGGCCACAGCCGCTGGCTACACCGCAGCAGCGTGCGACCATGCTGCAGGCCGCCATTGCCGGGCATGACGGTTTCGTGGTCGATGAACGCGAGTTCAGTCGCGCAGGGCCGTCCTGGACCTACGACACGCTCGACTCGCTGCGCAAGGATTTTCCCGCGGAAACGCTGTGCCTGCTGGTGGGCATGGATGCATTCCTCGGGTTGACCAGCTGGTATCGCTGGCGTGAGCTGAGCAATCACTGTCACCTGGTGGTGATGACCCGTCCCGGTGCGGAACTTCCCGAGCACGGCGAGCTGGGCAACCTGATCGTCAAACACCGCATGCTGGATGCTGCGGCATTGCGCAGCCGATCTTCCGGCATGCTGTACTTTCAGCAGGTCACCCA
>CAJQOV010000172.1 GCA_905480065.1 uncultured Gammaproteobacteria bacterium
GCAGCTCCTCGAGCCCGGTGTGCATCGAACCCATGAGGATGCGGTTGGGCAGTTCGACAAAGCCGAGATCGAGCGGACGAAACAGGTGCGGATAGGGAGTCATCAGGAACGTCCTTGGTTCATTGCAGGCATTCTCCGGGAGCGTGAGAGGCAGTACAACCACCTCCCGGAACACCGTTGCCACTAGCCGAAATCGACCCATGGCGCAACTTGACGCGCTGCAGCATTGAGGTGTTCCATGAGCGATTCACGGCGGCGCACCCGGTCCCGGTGCCGACGATGCCACTCGATAAGGGACCGCCAAACACGTTGATGCGAGGCCGCCATGTCCGACTCCGCCACTCTCACAGTTGATGGCAAGAACTACGACCTTCCGATCGTCACCGGCAGCGAAAACGAGCGTGCCCTCGACATCGGCAAGCTGCGCTCCCAGAGCGGCCTGATCACCCTCGACCCGGGCTACGGTAATACCGGCAGTTGCCAGAGCGACATCACCTTCATCGACGGTGATAAGGGCATCCTGCGCTACCGCGGCATTCCGCTGGAGGCCTTTGCCGATCACCCGAATTTCGTTGAAGTGGCGTGGCTGCTGATCTTCGGACACCTGCCCAACCGGACCGAATACGAATTCTTCAGCCGCGAGCTGACCGAGAACGCCAATATCGATGAAGACATGAAACACCACTTCGCCGGCTTCCCGCGCTCGGCCCCGCCGATGGCGATCCTGTCCGCAATGATCTCCACGCTGTCCTGCTTTCATCCACAGCTGTTCGACCTGGAAACCGACGACCAGCTGGAAAAGGCCGCGGCGCGACTGATCAGCAAGATCCGTACGCTGGCTGCCTACACCTACCGGCGCTCGCGCGGCCTGCCGTATATTTACCCGGACCCGAAGCTGCCCTATGTAAGCAACTTCCTACACATGATGTTTTCCGAGGTATACAGTCCCTATGTGCCGGAACCGGAAGTCCGCGCCGCATTGAACCTGGTGCTGATCCTGCACGCTGACCACGAACAGAACTGCAGCACGTCGACCGTGCGCATGGTCGGCTCCAGCCGCGCCAACCTGTTCGCTTCCTGTGCAGCCGGCGTGTCCGCACTGTGGGGGCCGTTACACGGCGGCGCCAACGTCAAGGTAATCGAGATGCTGGAATCGATTCACAAGGGAAAAATGTCCGCGCAGGAATACATCAATGCCGCCAAGGACAAGTCCAGCGATGTGAGACTGATGGGTTTCGGTCACCGGATCTACAAGAACTTCGACCCGCGTGCGACCATGCTGCGGGATGTCAGCGAGAAGCTGTTTGCCAAGCTGGGGACGTCCGACCCGCTGCTGGAGATTGCGCAGAACCTGGCTGACATTGCCCTCAAGGATGAATATTTCCTCGAGCGCAAGCTGTACCCGAATGTGGACTTTTACAGCGGCATTATCCTGCGCGCGATCGGCATTCCGGCCAATATGTTCACCGTGCTGTTCGCAATTGGCCGGTTACCCGGCTGGATTGCCCACTGGCATGAACAGAACAGCGACCCGAACATGCGGATCGCACGCCCGCGCCAGGTCTATACCGGCAACGGCCTGTCCCATTACGTTCCCATGGAAGACCGGATGTGAACTGCAATGAAGCCGGCATTTACCCAAGGAGTACTGCATGCCTGACACACTGATGATATTGCCCGCCAGTGATCCGCACGAGATCCGCCTGGTACGAGTACCCAGTGACTACGAGGCGCATGAGGCGTTTCGTCACGTGACCGGACTGATTGCCGCCATCGAGGAAGCCGACCCGGATTACGACTGGGCGGATATCGAGGCGTCACTGGCCGATCACGGCTTCGAGGTGGTCGATTTTATCCTCGGACCGGTACTGGACTAGTCGCCGGGCTGCAAGGCTACTCAGGCTGCCAGGCCATCGGCGTCCAGCTGCGGCATACATCGTTCCGCATGCTCTTGCCAGGCCAGCATTGCTACTGACCGGTATGGCTGCTGGCCGGCCAGGTAGCCCTGTATGGCACGTTGCGTACGTCGATCGACCAGGTGCCAGAGCGGCTGATCGACGTGTGACAACCCGTCCAGTGCCGCTATCACCTTGCGGTCCCATCCCGGCGCCAGCCGGGTAATATCACCCGGCCGTATCACCTTGCGGCAGTGGTGACAGCCACAATCCACCCGCATCGGCTCCTGCAGGTTAAACAGACCATACTCATCGGTAATCTCTTCACCGGCCTCGATGTCACGCAGTGCGATCTCGAAACCATAGCCGGTACTCATGGTGTTGCATTCACAGCGATGATTGACGTACTTGGCGTGATCCCAGCTGACCACGCGCCTGCCGCGTGGATCGATATAGGAATACTTGTCGACGATCTGCCGGTGCGCTTCATCCAGCCGTTCAAACTGGCGCGGCGTCAGCTCGATCTCCAGTTCATCCTTTACATAGGTAATCGTGCCACGGGGAATGCGTCGGGTAGCAAAAACTCCATGACCGATGTGCGCACTGACCAACCGCAATTCGGTGGCGGGATGAATCATGTGACCCTCCTGGAGGTCGACGACAGGGAACGGTGTCTAGAGATCGAACACGTCGCTGAGAGCCTGCTGCAGCTGGCGTTCCTCGCGCAGTCGCTCGATACGGCGGCGCGCCTCTGCGTCGTTGCCATGGTTGGCGGCAGGCTTGCCGATCAGTCCATCGATGTCCGGCAACACGGCCAGGTCCTCGGTGACTTCATCCCACTCCGGCAGTACCTCCTCGTGAACCTCGTTGCCGCCCGCGGCCGAGGCGGTTGCCGCTGTGCTCACCGTGCCGGTATTTTTCGACTTTCCACGGCCTGTCCGTGAGCCCTTGCCACCGCCCGGTTTTGCCACTGCATTACTGCGTGCCATCTGGATTGCCCTCAACTTCGCTGTTGATCAGTGTTGTCATGTCATCCGGAACACCGCTGACGGGATCACCTTCCACGAGCGGTGTCACCTCGTTCTGGCTGCCCGTATCCGGGAGGTCTCCGCCCCGTGACAGCACACAACCTTGCACGTATTCCTCAAATTGCTCCGCTGGCACTGCGTATAACTCGGCCTCCTGGCGGCACTCACCGCCGGGGTCAGCGTGCACCGGCTGCATGACTCCCGCGAGACCAGCTGCGCTGACCAGGTACACCAGCAAGCTGGTACGAATGGCGTCTTTCATGTATCAATCTCCTGGCCCCCGCGGGCGCCATGTTCATCAGAATGCGTACCCACGTACCGTGGCCGTTAACCGTGACGGTGACTGGCCCTCCCGCAGGCAGGCAGACAAGCCCTATCGACACGATTGGCTTATAAAATGGCTGGGGGTGCCCGGCAAATGAAAAATTATTGCTTTCACGATTAACGTTGCTTATCGTCAGACACAATCATGGACATCGAGTTACTGCGTACCTTTCTGGAGGTTGTGCGTACCCGCCACTTTGGCAAGGCGGCAGCTGAACTTTGTGTCACCCAGTCTGCTGTCAGCGCCCGCATCCGGCAGCTGGAGCAGACCCTCGCCAAGCCCTTGTTTGTGCGTCACCGCAACAATATCCAGCTCACTGCGGAAGGCAGGCAACTGCGCAAGCACGCCGAAACCATCGTGCAGGTGTGGTCCAGGGCACGCCAGGAAACCGGGCTGGGAACAGATTTCACGCGAGCACTTGCCATCGGTGCGATACAGGATCTGTGGGCGACGTTACTGGCAGGCTGGCTACCTGCCCTGCGTGATCAGATGCCGGATACCGCATTGCAGGTCGAGACCGGCACTTCCGATGGACTGGTGCGCAAGCTGCTCGACAGCGTAATCGACCTGGCGATCCTGTTTGAGCCACCGCAGGTCCCGGCACTCGAGTTACGCGAGCTGGCGGTTATCAACCTGGTACTGGCCTCGACGCGCCAGGGACAGACTCCAGACCAGGCGCTTGGCCCGGGCTACATCATGGTCGACTGGGGCACGGCATTTGCACTGCACCACGCACGTCACTACCCGAACATGCTCGCCCCGGCCCTGCACATGAACCAGGGCATCCTTGCCAGACAACACCTGCAGCAAGTCCATGGTGCCGCTTACCTGCCCGAGCAGATGCTGGACAAAAACCCGGCCGGGCGGCCGCTGTATCGCGTTACCTCCGCGGCCGTCATCGAACGACCGGTCTATGGAGTGTTTGCCACCGGCAATGACCGGGCGGATACCATTCGTCAGGCGCTTGGACTGCTGCCGGGCCACCACCCGCGCTGAGGCGGCGCAACGCCGTCCCTGTCAGGCCCGGAACAAGCAACTCGCTGCATCGACACCAGCAAAAACATTCCATTGACAGCCTGCATTGGCAGGGCCAGATTGATTGTACTCGCAGCTGCGGATGCTGCCTGCGACCTGAATGATTGAGTGTCATGCAACACGCAAACACCAAGCGGCTCCCCGCCTTCCTGTGCGCAATCGCCGGTGCCACCTTGCTGGCCGGTTGTGGCGGTGGCGGCGGTGCTAGCAGCACCGCCACGGGGCTTACCGGTGGATGGGTGACCGTTCTCACACCATCGGATTCCGGAACCTATTCCAGCAATTGCAACGCCATCACCCTGGGCGGCAAGGCATTCATCAGTCAGACCTGGTACCGCTGTTGCAGCGGGGACGCCAGCGATACTGGTGTCACGGTAAGCTGGAAGAACCTGGTCACCGGCAGCAGCGGCACCGCACATCAGACCCCGCATTATTGTCTCCTGATAGGTACCACGTATTTGTGCGATCATAGCTGGGACGCAACCATAGCGCTGACACTCGGTGACAATATTTTCGAGGTTACCGCAATCGATCCGGGTGGCGCGGGCGGCACCGATACAATCACAGTAAGCAAGACAGAAAATTCCTGGACGGTATCCGGCACACTGACCAGTTACGAAGGAACCGGCCTGGACATCTACCGGTCCGGCGTTGGCGTCAACCTCAAGGATGAATCGGGCAGCTTGTTAATCGGGACGTCAGGTGCGGGGGTGTCCGGTCAGTTCACACTGTCCTGTATCACCACTGGCAACTACCTGCTGGAACCCACCGCGGCGCCGTTCGACCACAGCTTTGCCCCTCCCTGGTACGCCATCAGCGTCGCGGACAGCGATGTGACCGGTTACGATTTCAAATCCGTTGCGTATTCGGCAAGCGGCAGCATCAGCTACGCCACCAACGGGGACCCGGTTACCGGGATTGAGGTGGAGATCACCGATGGCAGTGCGACCTTCAGCCGGTTCCTGCTGCAGGACGGAAGTTACAACTACGTGGTACCCGCCGGCAGCTATACGATCACCCCGGTCCCCTTCGGGGGTTACACCTTCACACCACAATCAAGGAGCGTGGACCTGTCGGCCGGCAGCCAGTCAGATCTGGACTTTATCTACAACACACAGTAACAACCGACTGGCCATTCACCGCTACTGACGGCGAAACAACACGAAAGACAGGTCATCCGGCTTGTGTGGCCGCTCCTCGTCTCCCGGCACCATGCGTTCCCGGCAGGCCTGCACCAGGCGCTTGCCGACCTGGTCGAGCGGACCCTTGCGCACCATTTCGATGATCTCGCCAACGAACAGGTTGTCGAACAGACCGTCACTGCCAACTACCACGGTATCGCGCAGCGCAAGGTTGACCACCGGGCCGATTTCCAGGCGCATGTCCGCCATGCCGACCATGCTCGACACGATGTGCCGCTCCGCGTGGAACATTGCGGCATCCGCGTCCAGCATGCCGGACGCCTCGGCGTAACCCACCGGCGAATGTGGCACCGACTGGTACTTCAGTTTGCCGCGCTGGCCACACACCAGGATCATGGAGTCGCCGGCATGGTAGGCGCGCACGGTATCGTTATCGATACTGACCACGGCAATCGTGGTCCCGCCACCCTGCCCGCGCGCCATGACTGCCGCATTCGCTGCCTCGATGCCGGTCAGCACTGCCTCGCGCTGTGCATCGCCCGACTGGCCCGAGACGCTCTCCGCGAGCTGTTGCAGGGCAATGCCGGAGGCCAGGCTGCCGGATGGCAGGCCGCCCAACCCATCGGCCACGGCCACCACTGCGCTGGTCGCATCCCCCGGGATAAGTGCCGCCGCATCTTCGTTGCTGGACTCGCGGCCGGGACGACGCTCGGTAAACACACAGGCCAGCCCGTCGGCCAGCGCCATGGTCAATGGCTCCGGCATGTCGACACCCTGAAACAACAGTACCGGCATCAGCCCTGTCCCCACTGCATGTTCTCGAGGTACTCGCGCAGCTGCCCGGCGGTACGGAATTTCTTCAGGATCAGGCTGCGCTTCAGGCCACGGCAAATCGCCTTGATCTCCGGCGGTTGCTTGTTATATTGGCGTATGCCACCGATCGCCTCGTACAGGATCTTCACCAGGTCTACCACGTCGTCACGGATGTTCTCGGGTTTCGGGCTTCCCCAGTGGAAAAAGTCCAGCAGCTTCAGGTCGAAGCCAAGGCCATAACGTTGCACCATGATGTTATCGGTGTGCAGGTCACCGTGATATTCCTTCATCTGGTGTATGCACTCGATACCGGATGCCAGCGCATGCAGCAGGTGCAGGGCGGGATAGGCGGGTAACCGCTTGCCGGGCTGGCGCGCAAGAAATTCCGACAACAGTACGCCCTCGACAAAATCAGACACCAGCAGGGTTATCGGCTGCTTGTGGTAAATGATGGTCTCGTGGGTGTGATACTGGATGGCAATCGGGCAATGACGCAGCTTGTGCAGCTTGCGCGCATAGAAGTTGACCATCTTGTCGCCGGGATTGCGCTGCGGGTAGAACATCTTCACGGCGCGTTCGATCTGGGTGCGATGTTCACGTACCAGGAACACCTCGCCTTCCCAACCCCGACCGAGCAGCTTGATGACCTCGTACTTGCGCGCCAGCACCCGGCCAGGCTGGATATCGAAGCGGTCGATGGCCTGACTGCGGGGCAGCTGCGATTTCTTCATAGGGTCAAGCATAACGCCGCGGTGCACGGGTGACCAGCCATCCGTCCAGCTTCATGCGCAGCCCTGTCTGCTAACCTTCCTTGTAGCGGTTGGTGTTGAACTTGCGATCCAGCAGCTGATAAATCTCGGCGACGGTGCGCGGCTTTTTGTCGCGCTTGTGAAAAATATTGCGATTGCGCTGCGCCGGGCCCGGGAAAATATCGCCGGCGATCTGGTCCGGGTTTTTCTCCAGCGCCTTCAAAAAGGAAACGGCGCCCGAGTTACCGAAGAAATGAGTCAGGTACAGATCGGTGCGGCGCGGCTCACGCTCCAGCGTGTCATGCAGGCGCTTCCGGCTGTCACGCACCTGTTCTGCGGCCAGCAAGGCGGCATAATGCGGTTTGAAACGCAGCCCCAGTGCGCGCTCCTGCAATTCAGCATCGGCGATGCGGGGCTGCAGGATTCCGTTGTCGTCCTCCGCGTACTCGATACGGGCTACCATCGCCCCAAGCGCATAGCGATCGCCGTACAACTTCAGCGCATCCAGCCAGGACTCTGCCTTGAACTGGTACAAACCGCTCGCCGTGGATGTCTTCGCCGTGGCAAGCGGGTTGAAGCTACTCTCGATCGAGGCCAGTTCCATCAGGTAGGAAAACTCTACCCCGGTGCGCACACTGGCCAGCCGGATTGCCGCCACCACCCCGCTGTCCAGCTTGTATTTGTCGGCGTCTTGGCGCGCCAGCACGGCAAAATCGTGCAGCATCTGATGCAGTTTCCCGGTGCTGGCCGATTCCTGCCGGTACAACACACGAAATTTCTCCAGGGCCCGGGCCGCTTCCTGCGCATCCGGCGATGCCGCCGGCACGAACCCCAGCATATGCAGATCGACCAGGGACTGATCGTCAAGTAGCGGCGGTTGCTGCCCGACAAACGGATGATCTTCCCCTGCTGCCGGAGTCGACGGCTCGGTACGCTGCACCATCGCGTAGTCGTCCGCCCCCGGCACTGCCGGCATACCCGCATGGTCAGCACCATCCTTGACGTCGGGCGGTAACAGTCCGGTATCCGGCAACGGATCCTGCGGGATACGTTCCAGGGCCCTGGTCAATTTCTCCAGCAATTCTTCATGGGTACGAAAGTGCGCCTGCATCAGCAGTTGCAGCTCGCTGATACCCGTGCTGATGCCGCTCACGTTCAGCTGCCTGTCACGCGAATCCTGCAACACCAGCGCAGTTACCAGCGCACCGGACAGAAACAGCAAACCGGCAACTACCGACATTTGCAAGGCCGACAAGCGGGGCCGCACCTGTTCCTGCAATGATTTCAGCAACTCGTGACTGACCTCGTGAAAGGTCCGCGCCATGTCCGCCTGCAGCGACAGCAGGCTCTTCTGCTCGGATTGCATGCGTTGCAGTACATCACGGGTCAGGTACAGGTTGGACTCATGCTGCTGGCGTGCATCTTCCAGCTGCGCCTCGAGTGAGCGCATGCGCTGCTCGGTCTGTTCCTGGCGCTGGCTGGCCTGCTGCAGCTTCGCCTCCAGCAACTGCGATTGATTGCGGGCACTATCACGGTCAACTTCGATATGGTCGATCTGCAGTTGCAGGGCTGCAATCTGCTGGTGATCGGTGTCGCGCGTGCGGGCGTATTCCTCACGCACCTGGCTCAGCTCCGCGCTTACCTGCGCATGCTCGGCCCGCACCTCATCCAGTTCCTGCCGCAGCGCGCGCGTACGCGGCAGTGAAAACTGCTTGATGGTCTGAAATGTATGCTGCCAGTCCATGCGATCCAGTAACTTGTGAGTTATTGTTATTGCGCCGTGTGATTATTGTGTACCGCGCCAGTATATCGCCATCCGGCCGGCAAACCAGCCCGCAACCTGTGGGCTGATTGCGCAATTCCCCGGTTATTCTGAGGGATAGACCGCTTTTGGTCTATGCGACCTTGGTCGTAGTTCGCCTGGTTTTGGCGGACTCTCGCGCTTTACTAACAGCAGCTTACCTGCACTATTGAAGGTTAATCCCGAGCCATGCGGTCCAGGCTTCATACAGGTCGCGATCCACTGCGGCGACGGAAGAACGCGGCGTCAGCGCCTGGGTGAACACCGGCTCGCCGTCGAGGGTACAGGCCAGTCCTCCGGCCTGCTGAAAAATCAGCTGCCCGGCGGCATAGTCCCAGATATTTGACCGGCCATGCAGGTACACATGGCTGCGCGAGCAGGCCAGCCAGCACCAGTCCAGCGCGACCGAGCCGAAGCTGCGTTGCGAGGCATAGGGAATTTCCCGTACCAGGCGCATGGCCAGCGCCGGCTCCAGTCGTTTGAAGTCAATCATTGCAGTTGCCTGGCGTAACCGGAGGCGCGACGGTTCGAGTTGCAGAGGCTCGCCGTTGCGCATGGCGCCCTGCCCGTCCATGGCGCTGAAACACTCGTCGCGCAGCGGGTCATAAACCAGCCCGAGTTGTACCTTGCCCGCATGGAGCAAGGCCAGCGACACGCAGAAATACGGGATACCGGTGGCAAAATTACTGGTGCCATCCAGCGGATCGAGACACCACACCGGCCGTTCCGAGCCAATCAGCCGCTGCTGTTCCGCGGCCGGCATTTCCTCGCCGAGAAACACGGTATCCGGCCACTGCCGCAACAATGCACTCGCGACGCGTTCCTGCATGGCAAGATCTGCCTCGGTCAGAATGCTGCCATCGGACTTGCGGGTGCGCGTCACCTGGTTGAATCGCGGCAACAACTCGGCACGTGCCGCAGCAATAATCAGTTCCTGCAACGCAGCCATCCCGGGTTTCATGGTGCGGCGCCCATGGCTGGGCTGAGTACAGTTGCACGGTGCACGATTTCAAGCATGGTAATGAACGCCTGGTTGTTCGGTTCACAATAATAACGGATTTTGCACGGCTTGCGGACCACGAGAGAAAAAGGAGATCAGTACCCGGTCATTGCTGTGATCGGGCAATACCACCCAACGCCGGAAAATAACAAGGGGTCTGTCGACCCCTTTGATTGCTTCGATAGCGGTGAATCCGCGCCGTGATTAATTTCTTTTTTCGAGCGCTTCTGCCAGGTCATTCAGGTCATCTGCCAGTTCCTGCAGGCCATCATGGGTCCGCAACTTGACGCGATGCGAATACAGCCCGTCTTGCAGGGCCCGGATGTGACGACGGATCGGAAGGGTCGGGCCAATCAGCCGATGGGTGAAGATGATCGTGACCGCCACTACCAGCGCAGCATAAACCACCAGCAGCAACGCGGACAGCAACTTGAACTCATGCGCCTGCCGGGAAATCACCTCCTGCAGGTAATCCGGCTGGGTGCTGGTTGCCAGCATACTCATATAGGTCTGCTGGAAATACACATTGCCCAGCAACAGGCCAAGCAACAGGAACGCTATCGAGAGCAGCAGGATATAGAGGGGTAATTTCAGCTGGAATGCCGGTTTCAACAGCAGGTTGCGGGCCTTGCGAAACTCGCTCAGACCGAGCACCCGGTACACAGCATGGATATAGTCAGACACGTAACCGCTACCTCTTCACAGGCCGACGCAGGACATGGCGAGCGACGGCAAATCGATTGATGTATAGCGGGTATCGTTCAATCTGCATAATGCTTTAGCACCCAGCCGTTCGCTGGCTGAATGACCGATCCGGCTGCATGCTGCGCAGGTACCCCGTATGCGACTGCTGCGAACCCGCTCCCCGGTACAGCGCGAATCGACAGCTACGCTTTTGAACCTGCCTGCAAGGCAGTGCGGTTTATTTTATCAGCCGGTCCAGCATGGCTTGCTGATAGTCCAGGTCCAGCTCCAGCTCGCTGACCTCTTGCGCGAGTACGTCAATTTGTTCGTCGATTTCGTGAATTTCATACAGCAGCAGTACCCGCTGGTCGGCATGCAACCCATCCTGCACCAGATCGACAAGCTTGTCGTGCTTGTCCTGTTCCAGCGTATCCATGGCATGCCTGCGCTTGTAGATTTGTGAATTGGTCTGGTTCACCCTGGTCCGCGCCAGGTAGATGGCGCGACCATCCTGGTAAGCTGCCTGGAATGCCGTCACGGTTTCATCAGGACAAACCGCATTCCAGCCCTTGCCGGACCGTCCCAGTCGAAACCCGTTCTCCGCCTTGCAGTATTCAACCAGGCCTTCGTTCCGCCCGGCCCGGTAGGCATCCAGGTCCGGCACAACCGCATGGCTGGCGCAGTCCTCGCGATACTCACCAACCGCCGCGGCAGACCTGCCCAACACACCATCCTGATAACCCACCAGGCGCCAGTCCGCCATCTGGCATTGATCGGCATTCATGGTGGCGCAGCCCTGTAACCAGGCCAGCAGGACCAGTCCTGCAATCTGGCATGCCGCTTGCGGGTAAGACCGGGGATAACACCTCATGCTCGATTCCTTGTTAGCGATTCATTACACGAGAGTAACGGCCCTCCGGCTCAAAACCGCATGAAGCCGGTCACAGTCCAGGGTGTTGGCCGTACCAAACCGCAGCCGTAGGATTGTGTGTCTGCGCATGTTATAAAGCCGCTTATGCAAGCCATCCTGATGACCGCAACCGGCCCCGCGCACGAAGTCCTGCAAGCGGCCGATGTCCCCATGCCCGAGATTACCGGGCCTACGCAAATCCGCGTACAACTCAAGGCGGCCGGGGTAAACCCGATCGACACCAAGCTGCGCAGTCGCGGCGTACTTTATCCCGATGCACTGCCGGCCATCCTCGGTTGCGATGGCGCCGGTGTGGTTACGGATTGCGGCAGCGCGGTAACCCGGTTCCGGGTTGGCGATGAAGTCTGGTTCTGTCACGGCGGACTGGGAGGAGCACCAGGCAGCTATGCGCAGTACAAGGTGCTGGATGAAAAAGATGCCGAACGAAAACCGGAGAGTCTCGGTTGCGCCGAAGCCGCCGCGCTGCCACTGGTCCTGATCACGGCCTGGGAGGCGCTGTTCGATCGTGCCCGCCTCGGCGCCGGGCAAAGTGTACTGATCCATGCCGGCGCCGGTGGCGTTGGCCATGTCGCCATCCAGCTTGCTGCATCTGCCGGGGCGCGGATTGCCACCACCGCCAGCGAGGGCAAGGCAAACCTGGCCGGCACGCTGGGTGCCGAACGCGTAATCCTCTACCAGCAGGAGGATTTCGTCGCGGCGGTACAGGACTGGACCGGGGGTACAGGTGCGGACGTGGTGCTCGACACGGTCGGTGGCGACGTGTTTCAAAACAGCCTGGCCGCGGCCTGCGTGTACGGGCAGGTCGTGACGCTACTGGAACCCGGCACCGGTATCAGCTGGAAGGAAGCGCGCAACCGCAATCTCTCGGTAAGCTTCGCCCTGATGTTGACACCCATGTTGCAGGACCTGCCCGCGGCCCGGCGACACCAGGGCGAAATCCTGCGTCAGTGCGCCATCCTGATCGACAGCGGCCGGATCAAACCGGTGGTTTCGGAAGTCCTGCCGCTCGCCGCGGCCGCCACCGCCCATGAGCGCATCGAAGCAGGCCACGTGACCGGCAAGATCGTGTTGTCGATCAATCCCTGAGACCCGCTCGCGGCCCTGCTCAGCCGCGGGTCTTGAACCAGCCGGTGATGCTCATGCGGTGACGGGTTGCGGGCATCACCTCGTGCAGAAAGCGCGTACTCAGGAAGGTCACCAGCTGACCACCCAGCGGCAGAATTTCCTGGTAATGGGCGTCATTGCGGGCGTCGGTATAGATACGCAGCTGGCCACCGTCCGCCGCTTGCCAGGCATCATTCAGGTAGAGGATGCAGGACACGCTGCGGGTACCCATGTCGCGGAACTGGTCCAGGTGCTTGCGGTAGTAGGTACCTGGCGGGTACACCGCCAGGTGGGACTCGAATTCGACCAGCCCCAGATAGAGCGAACGGTTGATCGCTGCACGCAGGTATTCCAGGGCCGCAAGGTAATGCTGGTGAGCCGGTTCGCAGTGTAGCGGATCCAGCCAGCGCACCCAGTCGGTACGCACTGAAGTTTTCAGCTGCAGGCTGGCACCGCGACCAATCCCCGCAGGGCGAAAATCCCCGCGTTGCCAGTGCGCCTCCAGTTCATCCCGCGCCTGTGCCACCAGCGCTGGCGAGAGAAATTGCGGCGTCACACACCAGCCCTGCTCACCGAGTGAATCAGCAATCTGCGTGCACAACGAATCCACCCTGGCGTGCACACTGCAGGGTGCGGGTTCCGAATGATATACGGTCATGAGGCTATAGCCCGAACCGGGCCGGTTTCGATGCAGGCAATTCTGCGCCGCGGATTATGCACCCGGTCGATGCAACACGCCATCCCTGCGCAAGCAACAGCTGCGAGGATGACCGACCAACGGGCTACATGCCGTTTTTGAACTGGCTGGTATCCGTAGCGCCACTGGCACGCACCTGGCGCAGCGCCAGGCCGTACTCCCTGAGGATACCCAGCGCCCAGCGGATACGCTTGCGGAAATATTCATCCGCACCGGCATTGTTTTGCGCCGGGTCATCGTTCAACACCTGCTCGACATGGCGCACGATCACGTGCTCCGGGATATAGCACAGGCGCGAATTCTTGTAGCTGCTCATGCGCAACTCCGCCACCGGGTAGGAGCCACCGTCGCCCGATGAAACCGCCACGATCAGGGCCGGCTTGTGCCCCAGCTCGTTGCGGCCAAACAGCAGGAAAAAGTTTTTCAGGCCGGCCGGCACCTGGCCATGCCATTCCGGGGTCACCACCACGAAGGCGTCACTGCTCACCAGCTCGGCACGAATCGGGTCGAGCAGCGGCGGCCACTTGTCATCGCCGTCCCACACCCCCATGTCCCACAGCGGCAGCGGATTGTTCGCCAGGCTGACCAGCGCCGTCTCCGCGCAGATACCATCATCCAGCGTATGCCGGATATGCTTTGCGACCTTCAGGCTCTGCGCCTGCGCGCGGTGACTGCCGCAGATGACAGTGATCTTCATAGGCTGTTCCTTGTGCTTGACCGGTAGTAATGGCGGCCATTGTACACAGATGCATGACGGAACCAGCAACCGGCGCGCCAATCACCCGTAGCAAGTAAATTACCCGGTCCGTGCCGGTCAGCGCGGCTGCTCGGACTCCAGCAAGCGGCGCATCTCGTCGAACCGGGCGCGCTCCGTGTCACCGACCAGCGGATAGTGCATTTCCAGCGATTGCATGGTTCGCACCACGATATCCGCCACGCACATGCGCATATAGGACTTGCTGTCGGCCGGAATCGCGTACCAGGGCGCCCAGGGCCGCGAGGTTTCCCGCAGTGCGTGCTCGTAAGCATGCATGTAGTCATCCCAGTAGCCGCGTTCGCGCACATCGCCGCTGGCAAACTTCCAGTTCTTTTCCGGCATTTCCAGCCGATCGAGAAAACGCCGGCGCTGCTCTTCGCGCGAAACATTCAGCCAGAACTTCAGCACCACGGTGCCGTTACGCGCAATATGCTCCTCGTGCGCACGGATCGATGCGTAGCGGTCGGGCCAGATATTGTCGCGATTGATAGTGGGCGGCAGTTTCTGGCTGTCCAGCAAGCCGG
>CAJQOV010000173.1 GCA_905480065.1 uncultured Gammaproteobacteria bacterium
TGATCACCGGCGAGTCCAGCATCGGCAAGAGTGAACTGGCACTGGAACTGCTGACCCGCGGGCACCGGCTGGTCGCGGACGACGCTACCGAGTTCGCACGCATCGCCCCGGACACCCTCAATGGAACCTGCCCGGAAATGCTGCGCGACTTCCTCGAGGTACGCGGTCTTGGCATCCTGAATGTGCGCGCCATGTTCGGGGACAGCGCCATCAAGCAAAGCCGCAACCTGCGGCTGATCATCCTGCTGCAGGACCTCGACGAGGCCGTAAAGATCGATCGACTGCACGGCAGTCGCCAGCTGCGCGTCATCCAGGATGTCGAAATTCCGGAGGTGACACTGCCGGTCGGCCCGGGCCGCAACCTGGCGGTACTGCTGGAAGCCGCAGTCCGCAACCACATCCTGATCAGCAAGGGTTATAATGCCAGCGAGGCGTTCATCGAGCGCCAGAAACAGCGCCTGGAACTGACCAATCTATCATGAGCATGATCATCGTCAGCGGCCTGTCCGGCTCGGGCAAAAGCGTCGCGTTGCATGCGCTGGAAGACATGGGCTTCTATTGCATCGACAACCTGCCGGTCGGCCTGCTTACGGCTTTTGCCCGTGAATTCAGCAGCAACAACCTGGCGGACACCAGCAAGGTCGCCGCCGGCATCGACGCCCGTAATCACCCCGACCAGCTGCGGCGCTTTCCGGCCATCCTCGGTGAACTGGGCACACTGGGCATCAACTGCAAGATCCTGTTCCTGCAGGCCGATGATGCCACCTTGCTGAAACGATTCAGCGAAACCCGCCGCAAGCACCCGCTCACCAATAGCAACACCCCGCTGGCCGACGCGATTAGCAGTGAACGTACCCTGCTCGAACCGATTGCCGCGAACGCCGACCTGTTCATCGACACCAGCCACACCAACGTGCACCAGCTGCGCGAGCTGGTCATGCAAAGTATCGGTCATACCCATGGTGCGGGCTTCTCGCTGCTGCTGCGCTCGTTTGGCTACAAGCACGGGATACCGGCCGACGCAGATTTCGTATTTGATGCGCGCTGTTTGCCCAATCCGCACTGGGTGCCGGGCCTGCGCAACCATACCGGGCTAGACAAGGAAGTAGCCGACTACCTGGAGCAGAAACCCGTGGTGCATGAATATTACCGGACCATCGAGCAGTTCCTGATCGACTGGATTCCGCGCTTCAAGGCGGACAACCGCAGCTATCTCAGCATTGCCATCGGCTGCACCGGCGGACAGCACCGTTCCGTGTACCTGACCAACCGGCTGGCACAGGGCCTGGGCAGCAAGATCGGCGAAATCGTTACCCGCCACCGGGAACTGGGATGAGAACCGCCCTGTTGCTGATTACCCACGGCAAGCTCGGCCGCGAACTGCTTGACACGGTCAGCGGAATCCTGGGCAACCTGCCGCTCCAGGCGCATGCCATCAGCGTGCCGAACGACTGCGACCCGGATGCCATGCTGCAGCTTGCCGACCATGCCTGCGAGAGGCTCGACCAGGGCGCCGGCATCCTGGTCCTGACCGACCTGTACGGCAGCACACCCAGCAATATCGCCAACCGGCTGCATGACCGGCGCCATGTCAATATCGTCTCCGGGGTCAATGCACCGATGCTGTTGCGCATCATGAACTACCCGGACGCAACGCTCGAATTACTGGGGGAAATCGCTGTCAGCGGTGCACGCAACGGGATCATCATCACCACACGCAAACAGGCCTCCTGATATGCAGCAAAGACCGGTCGTCATTATCAACAAGCTCGGCCTGCATGCCCGCGCCGCCGCCAAGCTGGTTACCGCCGCCGCCGCGTTCTCCAGCGAGATCGACATTGCAAAGAATGGCCAGCGCGTCAACGGCAAGAGCATCATGGGCGTAATGATGCTGGCCGCCTCACGCGGCACCGAGTTGATCATCTACACCTCAGGTGAAGACGAAATCGAGGCGGCAGACAGCATTGCCGAACTGGTCGCCAATCGATTCGGAGAGAACGAATAGCGCAACACCCCGGGAGAGCAACCATGACGCAACAAAAGGAAACCAGGCGCGTATGAGTCTGTTGCTGTCCGGCATCGGTGTATCGCGTGGCATTGCCATCGGCAAGGCGCATCTCATGCGCGGCAGTGTCGAGGTGGTCGAAAGCGCCATACCGACGCACCTGCTGGACGACGAAATCTCGCGTTTTCTCCGCGCCGTGGACGATGCACGCAGCCAGCTGCACGCACTGCGCGAACATATTCCGTCCGGCACCAGCGTCGACATCGCGTCCTTCATCGAAACCCACCTGCTGATGCTGAACGACGCCACGCTCTGCAATACCCCGGCTGAACTGATCCGTGAACTGCACTGTAATGCGGAGTGGGCTCTCAAGTTGCAGCGCGACGCAGTAGTCAGTGTCTTCGAGGCAATGGAAGACCCTTACCTGCGTACCCGCCGCGAGGATGTGGATCATGTCGTCAACCGCATCCTGCGCAACCTGCTGGGCCGGGACCAGCGGGACAGTGGCATGCCGGCACTGAAAGATACCGTGGTACTGGCCGACGACCTGACCCCGGCGGAAGCCGTGCTGCTCGAGCACCAGGGAATTGCTGCCTTTGCCACCGAGTCCGGCGGTCCGCTTTCCCACACGGCGATACTGTCGCGCAGCATGGAAATACCCGCGGTAGTCGGTGTGCATGGCGTACAGCAGTATCTGCATGATGGCGAACTGGTAATTCTCGACGGGCTGCAGGGCGTCCTGATTGCCGACCCCGACGAACAGACACTGGCCCTCTATCGGCAGCGCCAGCAAGCGGAATGGCAACGACGCGCCGAACTGGCATGTATCGCAGAACAGCCCGCCATCACGCTGGATGCGGTTCCGGTCAATCTGCAGGCCAACATCGAACTGCCGGAAGACGTCAACGCCAGTGGCTTCGACAATGCCAGCGGCGTCGGCCTGTATCGCACCGAGTTCCTGTTTATGAACCGCGCCATACCACCGGGCGAGGAGGAACAGTTCGATTGTTACCGGGCGGTGATCGATGCCCTGAACGGAAAGCCGCTGACGATCCGCACCCTCGACATCGGTGCCGACAAGCAGGTCGATGGCCGGCATGGCCGCACTTGCAGCAACCCGGCGCTGGGCCTGCGCGCCATCCGCCTGTGCCTGAAGGACCAGCCACTGTTCCGCACCCAGTTGCGCGCCATCCTGCGCGCGTCCTCCCATGGCCCGGTGCGCATCATGATCCCGATGTTGTCGACCACCCACGAATTGCACCAGACACTGACATTGCTGAACGAAACCCGCAATGCGCTGCAGCGTGAGGGCTACGCGTTTGCTCCGGACGTGGAGATTGGCGGCATGATCGAGGTTCCGGCCGCCGCCCTGACGGCGGCAGAATTCTCCACCCACCTCGACTTCCTGTCGATCGGCACCAACGACCTGATCCAGTACACGCTTGCCATCGATCGCGTCGATGACGAGGTGAACTACCTGTACGACCCGTTGCACCCGGCCGTGCTGCGGCTGATCAAGATGACCATCGATGCCGGTAACCAGGCCGGCATACCGGTTGCGATGTGCGGTGAAATGGCCGGTGACCCGCGTTACACCCGCCTGCTGCTGGGCATGGGTCTGACCGAGTTCAGCATGCACCACACCTCCCTTTCCGAAGTGAAGAACGTGATCAACCAGAGCGACATCAGCAAGCTCAAACCGCTGGTCGACGAACTGCTCAACAATACCCGCGCAGGCCATATCCCGGCGCGCATCGACTCGCTGAACAGCAACCTTACTGAATGAGTTTCCTCCTGTTACACTGCGCCTGCCTAACGGCAGGCAAGGCATAACCACGGAACTCGATCACATGGCAGAAACCGGCAGCCAGTCCGCCCACAATACCGAGACACGCCTGGAGCGGCTGACCCGTGCACTGGATTCCGGCGCCGCCGGCCAGGTGCGCTACCTGCTGACCAACCTGCACGCGGCAGAAATCGCCGAGTTGCTGGAATCGTTCCCGCATGGACCACGTGAAATCCTCTGGGAACTGGTCGATCCGGAAGATCGCGGCGAGACCCTGGTACACCTCAATGACGAGGTGAGGAACGACCTGATCCGGGAAATGGAAACCCATGACCTGGTAGCTGCCACCGAAACGCTCGATATCGACGACCTCGTCGACCTGCTGCAGGACCTGCCAGGCACCGTCACCAATGAAATCATGCGCTCGATGGACAAGCAGAACCGCGTGCGCCTGGAATCCATCCTGCTGTACGACGAGGAAACCGCCGGCGGCCTGATGAACGTCGACGTGGTAACGGTGCGCGCCGACGTGTCACTGGACGTGGTATTGCGCTACCTGCGCCTGCACAAGGACGTCCCCTCCACTACCGACACCCTGTTCGTGGTCGACCGCAACGATCGCTACCGTGGCGCCCTGCCGCTCACCACCCTGCTCACCAACGACCCGGACCTGATGGTGGCCGCGGTGATGAATCGTGACATCAAGGCGATCCCGGCCAGCACATTGGATGTTGAGGTTGCGCGGATGTTCGAGAACCATGACCTGGTTTCCGCCCCGGTGGTCAACGACCACAACAAGCTGCTCGGCCGTATTACCATTGACGACGTGGTGGACGTGATCCGCGACGACGCCGACCACTCCCTGATGCGCATGGCCGGTCTCGACGAGGAAGACGATACCTTTGCCCCTATCATCAAGAGCGCGCGACGCCGTGCCGTCTGGCTGGGCATCAACCTGCTGACCGCGTTTCTCGCATCCTGGGTAATCGGGCGCTTCCAGGCCACCATCGAGCAGGTGGTGGCACTGGCGGTGCTGATGCCGATCGTGGCCAGTATGGGTGGCATCGCCGGCAGCCAGACGCTGATCATCGTGATCCGCGGGCTGGCCCTCGGCAAGGTCGGCAGCACCAACGCACGCTGGCTGATGTACAAGGAACTGGCGGTTTCCGTAATCAACGGGTCGATCTGGGCGATAGTTGTCGCGGTCGTCTCGGGGCTGTGGTTCCAGAATGCCAACATCGGCCTGATCATTGCCGTGGCATTGATCATCAATCTCGTCTGCGCCGCGGCGGCCGGTTTGTCGATCCCGTTCCTGCTCAAGCGCATCCATGTCGACCCCGCCCATGCCGGCACGGTGATCCTCACCACCATCACCGATGTGGTTGGATTCATGGTATTCCTCGGACTGGGAACGATGTTCCTGATTTAGCGACCCGCTTGCACGCGAGTGCA
>CAJQOV010000174.1 GCA_905480065.1 uncultured Gammaproteobacteria bacterium
ACGTGTTCTGGGAAGCGATGCTGATCCCGATGTTCCTGATCATCGGGGTCTGGGGCGGGCCGCAGCGCGTGTATGCGACCATCAAGTTCTTCCTCTATACCTTCTTCGGCTCGGTGTTCATGCTGATCGCACTGATCTACATGTACCTGCAGGCGGGCAGCTTCAGCATTCTCGATTTCCACGCGCTGCCGCTGAGCATGACCGAGCAAACGCTGATTTTCATTGCCTTCCTGATGGCGTTTGCCGTCAAGGTGCCGATGTGGCCGGTGCATACCTGGTTGCCGGATGCGCACGTCGAGGCGCCCACCGGCGGCTCGGTAATCCTGGCAGCCATCATGCTGAAGATCGGTGGCTACGGTTTCCTGCGTTTCAGCCTGCCGATCACGCCGGACGCCAGTCACGCGCTGGACTGGCTGATCATCCTGATGTCACTGGTGGCGGTGGTGTACATCGGTTTCGTGGCACTGGTACAGCAGGACATGAAGAAGCTGATTGCCTACTCTTCCATTGCCCACATGGGTTTTGTGACACTGGGAATCTTCCTGGTGTTCACCCTGCTGGATAACAGCGGCTCCAGTGCCGGTGCCGCCATGGGCATGCAGGGCGGCATAGTACAGATGATCTCGCACGGATTTATCTCGGGCGCATTGTTCCTGTGTGTGGGCGTGCTGTATGACCGGATGCACAGCCGCCAGATCAATGATTACGGCGGGGTGGTCAATACCATGCCGGTGTTTGCCGCCTTCATGGTGTTCTTCGCCATGGCCAACTCGGGACTGCCCGGCACCTCCGGTTTCGTGGGCGAATTCATGGTAATTCTCGCCAGTTTCAAGGCCAACCTCTGGTTTGCAGTACTGGCGGCAACCACGCTGATCCTTGGCGCAGCGTACAGCCTGTGGATGGTGAAGCGCGTGGTGTTCGGTGACGTCGCCAACGATAATGTTGCCGCGCTGCAGGATATCAATGGCCGTGAGTTCGTGATCCTGGCCAGCCTGGCCATCGTGGTACTGGTGTTTGGCCTGTGGCCGGCACCGCTGGTGGACATCATGCAGGCCAGCGTCGACAACCTGCTCGCGCACGTTTCGATTTCGAAACTGCCGCCGGCGGAAACCGGTATCGCGCTGATACATACGCTGCAGCCCTGAGAATTCGATGATGACCATACCATTCGCTGATTTTCTGATACTGGCGCCGGAGATATTCCTGCTCACCATGGCATGCGTGATCCTCGTGCTCGAGGCATTTCTTGGCAGTTGCATGCCACGCATCAGTTATACCCTGTCTCAGGCGACGCTGCTGCTGGCGGCATTGATCTCCGCCAGCATGATCGGTGACGCGCGGACCGTGCTGCTCGGTGGCACCTTCGTGCATGACCCGATGGCGGCGCTGCTCAAGACCAGCATCTTTCTGGTCACCATCGGCGCATTTGCCTATACGCGCAGCTATCTGACGGCGCAGGGTGGCCTGCGCGGTGAATATTACGTGCTGGGCCTGTTCGGCGTGCTGGGCATGCTGGTAATGGTGTCGGCGCACAGCCTGCTGACGGTGTACCTCGGACTCGAACTGCTGTCGCTGTCGCTGTACGCGATGGTTTCCTTCGACCGCGATTCGGCAGTCGCATCGGAAGCCGCCATGAAGTATTTCGTGCTGGGTGCGCTGGCCTCCGGCATGCTGTTGTATGGCATGTCGATGATCTATGGTGCAACCGGCAGTCTCGACCTGGCGGTGATCGCCGACGTCGTCGTCGCACCCGGCAGTGACAGTCTGATCCTGGTGTTCGGCCTGTGTTTCCTCGTGGTTGGCCTGGGGTTCAAGTTTGGCGCCGTACCGTTCCACATGTGGGTCCCGGATGTCTACCACGGTGCGCCCACCGCGGCGACGCTGTTTATCGGCAGCGCGCCGAAGATCGCAGCGTTCGCCATGGCCATGCGCCTGTTGGCGGAGTCACTCGGTGGACTGGTGGCTGACTGGCAGGGCATGCTGATCATTCTCGCCGTGTTGTCGCTGGGCATAGGCAATGTCATCGCCATTGCCCAGACCAACCTGAAACGCATGCTGGCCTATTCAACCATTTCGCATGTCGGTTTCCTGTTGCTGGGTATCCTGTCCGGCACCGCTGACGGTTATTCCGCCGCCATGTTCTACGCAATCACCTATGCACTGACGGCCATTGGCGGGTTCGGTGTGATCATCCTGCTCAGTCGCGCCGGCTACGAGGCCGACAAACTCGATGATTTCAGGGGGCTGAATCAGCGCAGTCCGTGGTTTGCACTGATCATGCTGATCCTGATGTTCTCCATGGCCGGTGTGCCGCCGACGGTGGGTTTCTATGCCAAGCTGTCGGTGCTGCAGGCGGTGGTTAATGTCGACATGGTATGGCTGGCGCTGGTTGCCGTGTTCTTCTCCATCATCGGTGCGTTCTACTACATCCGCATCGTCAAACTGATGTACTTCGACAGTCCCGGCACCGATGCGCCGCTGGTCGTAAACGCCGACCTGCGGATTGTACTAAGCGTGAATGGTATCGCGGTGCTCGGACTGGGACTGTTTCCGGGCAGCCTGCTGACGTTGTGTAACCATGTGATCGGCCTGGGCTAGCGTGGGTGGTCAGTCCGCAGTCTGGCTGTTGCTTGCGCTGGCCGTGACTGATCGATCGCATCCTGTTCCTGCGCCAGCCTGTCTCCGGCAGTAAAAATACCTGGTTCAGCTTGCTGGAGTGGCTGCTGCTGTATTTCCTGTTGGGCGGAATCGCCTTCGCTATCGAGCACAAGACTACCGGTGGTACCCACGCACAGGACCGCGAGTTCTATGCCGTGAGCGCCTGCCTGTTCGTTATCTTTGCACTGCCCGGTTTTATCTATCATGTTGAATTGAAACCCCGGCTGGTACGCAGGCGAGGTAATTTGGCCTGATTATTCATGGTTATTTCAGTGCGGGGCCTTGAAAAGGCAAGGGCCAGTCGCTACACTTCCGGGCCGTTGATGCGGGGTGGAGCAGTCTGGCAGCTCGTCGGGCTCATAACCCGAAGGTCGCAGGTTCAAATCCTGCCCCCGCTACCAATTTTTACGGGATCACTGTGATCCTGTCGGCCCGGAATGGATTCCACGCTAGTTGCGTCAGGGCTGAGGTATGGAGGGTTGCACTACTTCCGTAGGGAACAATTTCGGAGTTCATGGAGTGGGCCTTTGGCCCATTTTTTGTTTCCGGAGACAGGCATGAAGCAGGATCCACTACAGATTGGCGCGTTGCTGGAGCCGGGTATCCGTTCGATGGGCTATGAGCTGGTCGGAGTGGAGTACCAGGGCGGCACCCGGGGTGGTGGCCTGTTGCGTGTCTACATTGATAGCGAGCACGGTATTTCGGCGGAAGACTGCCAGAAAGTGAGTTACCAGGTCAGTGGTGTACTCGATGTAGAGGACCCCATTCCCGGGCACTATACTCTGGAAATTTCCTCCCCGGGTCTCGACCGGTTGCTGTTCAGGGCGCAGGACTTCGAGCGCTTTGCCGGGCAGCTGGTGCGAGTGCGCATGCGGGTGCCCGTTGACGGGCAACGCAAGTTCAAGGGGCGGCTGAAGGCCATACAGGACGGTATTGTGTTGATCGAGCAGGACGACGCGGAAGTCGGTCTGCCACTGGAACAAATCGAGCAGGCGCGTTTGGTGCCGGAATTCTAGCGCGGTACGTGGAGGATCGCAGATGGACAGTAAAGAGATTCTGATGGTCGTGGAGACGGTATCCAACGAAAAGGGTATCGACAAGGAAGTGATTTTCGAGGCCATCGAGATTGCGCTGGCGACAGCTACCCGCAAGCGGACCAGCGCGGATATCGATGCACGCGTCGAAATCGACCGCAAGACCGGTGAATACAAGACCTATCGTCGCTGGCAGGTGATCGATGAAACACTGGCCAGCGCCGAGGACGCCGATGAGGACGTGCTGGCATTTGACTCGCCGGGACGGCAGTTCACCCTGGCCGCTGCCAAGGAAATGGACCCGTCACTGGAACACGGCTCCTGGATCGAGGAACCGATCGATAACATCGAGTTTGGCCGTATCGGTGCACAGACCGCCAAGCAGGTTATCGTGCAGAAGGTGCGTGAGGCCGAGCGTGCGATGATCGTGGATGCCTACCGCAGCCGGATCGGCGAGCTGGTTACCGGCATCGTCAAGCGTGTTGAGCGTGGCAATGTTTACCTGGACCTGGGCGCAAACACCGAGGCGATTGTGCTGCGCGAGGAAATGATTCCGCGCGAGGCAGTACGGCCGGGTGACCGTCTGCGTGGCTACCTGCGTGAGGTAAGCGCGGAACAGCGCGGTCCGCAACTGTTTATCAGCCGCGTGGTGCCGGAATTCCTGGTCGAGCTGTTCAAGCTGGAAGTGCCGGAAGTCGGCCAGGGGCTGATCGAGATACTCAAGGCGGCCCGTGACCCGGGTTTGCGCGCCAAGATTGCGGTCAAAAGTAACGACCCGCGCATCGACCCGGTCGGTGCCTGTGTGGGTATGCGCGGCTCGCGCGTGCAGACGGTCTCCACCGAGCTGTCCGGTGAACGTGTTGACATCATCCTGTGGGATATCAACCCGGCGCAATTCGTGATCAATGCCATGTCACCGGCCGAGGTTTCCTCCATCGTGGTGGACGAGGAAACCCACACCATGGATATCGCGGTCAGTGAAGACCAGCTGTCGCAGGCGATCGGGCGCGCCGGGCAGAACGTGCGCCTGGCCAGCCAGCTGACCGGCTGGATACTGAACGTCATGGACGAGTCGCAGGCCGAGGAGAAGAGCGAGGCAGAGGCACAGAAGCTGCAGCACATGTTTACCGAGCTGCTGGATGTGGACAGCGAGATTGCCGCGATACTGGTGCAGGAAGGTTTCTCTACCATCGAGGAAATCGTCTATGTCCCGACCAGCGAGCTGATGGCAATCGAGGAATTCGAGGAAGACATGGTTAACGAGCTGCGCGGGCGAGCACGCGATGTGCTGCTGACGCAGGCGATCATGAAAGAAGAGAAGCTCGGCGACGTAGAGCCGGCAGAGGACCTGCTGTCCATGGAAGGCATGGACACGGCGCTCGCCTACGAGCTGGCCGGCAGAGGCGTGATTACCATGGAAGATCTCGCCGAACAGGCCGTAGACGAACTGATGGACATAGAAGGAATGGACGAGCAAAGAGCCGGTACGCTGATCATGGCGGCACGTGCACCATGGTTTGCCGAAGAGGCAGCTGACTGACTCTTTACTGGAGAGGAGCGAGACAGGCATGACAGAGGTCACGATAAAACAATTCGCTGAAGTGGTTGGCGTGCCAACCGACCGGCTGCTGGTGCAGCTCGGCGAGGCCGGGCTGTCCATCAACGACGAGAATGCAACCATATCGGACACTGAAAAAACCCAGTTGCTGGACTACCTGCGCAAGAGTCATGGCAAGCATGGCGCGTTGTCCGCTGCCGGGCCAAGCAAAATTTCGCTGAAGCGCAAGACGCAGACCGAATTGCGTGCCACGGTGCCGGCCGGTCGCGGACCGGCTGGCCGGGGTGCATTGCGCACCGCGCGTCCCGAGGCACGAACCGTCACGGTGGAGGTGCGCAAGAAACGCACCTACGTGAAACGCGTAGAACTGGTTGCCGAAGAGCAGGAACGGTTGGATCGCGAAGCCGAGGAAGTGGCGCGGCAACAGGCAGAGATCCATGCGCGCGATGAAGCCGAACGTGCCCAGCGTGAGGAAGCGCGGCTCAAGTTAGAGGCAGAGCGCGATGCTGAGGAAAAGCGTTTGCAGGACGAGCGCGAGGCGCGTCAGAAGGCAGCCGAGGTAGCACGCAAGCAGGCACCGGCGCCAGCTGAAGCACGTCCCCGTACGGAAGCAGAAGATACCCGTCACAAGAAGGCCGGCGAAGGAGATCGCCGCTCCCGTCGTGCTGACGGCGATACAGAGGA
>CAJQOV010000175.1 GCA_905480065.1 uncultured Gammaproteobacteria bacterium
CCTCGTCGCGGTCGATCACGTCCACCTTCGGCATACGTCCAGCAAAGGGGGCTGGCAGTTCACTTCGCGACAGCCACCCCATGCGAAACGGGTGCATCCAGTCGCGCGGGAAGGCATGCTCGAACCAGCGATCCATCTCCTCGAATGGGCTGATGGCCCGCGCGGAACGACCGGCCTCGACCTCCTTGCCGGCTTTCTTGTCCTCTTTAGCCATGACACTCTCCTCTACCTATGTGTGCTGAAACCTGTTCAGGACCAAACCCACCTCCATTTCAGGCAATGGAGTTCTCTCTTGTGTAACAAGATTACTTGTACAGGGAATTGCAGGAATTCACCATGATCAGGATCAACCATTCTCTCTATTAAATCCCGCAAATGCCTGGCAGAAGGAAAACCCGGTGCAGGAGAAATACTCTGGCATCCCCACGCCCATGCAAACGAGGTAAAATCCCGCCATACTCGGGCTCGGGACGACCAGCCAGCCGTCGAGACAGCCAAACAGGGACATCGGGGTTGTTAATTAAGCTGCCCCTTTTACACATCTTCTTTCTATACTTGTTTACAAGGTGACTCTGAGTACAAACTGAAATGCAATGGAGGACCATCATGAAAGTGCAAGAACTAATGACGACCCATGTCGAATCGATAAAACCCGATCTATACCTGCGGGCAGCGGCCCGAAAAATGAAGGAACTGGGCGTGGGCGCCCTGCCCGTGATCGATGGAGATCGCGTGCTGGGCATCATCACCGATCGTGACCTGGCATGTTTTGCGATCGCGATGGGGCATGACCTCAACTCAGACCCGGTGAGCAAGGTCATGACCAGGGAGGTTATTACCTGCAAGGCCGATCAGGACATCGATGAGGCCGCCAGGATCATGATCGAGCACCACATCCGTCGACTGCTGGTGCTGGACAACAACAAGGGCGTGGCCGGATTTTTCTCCCTCGATGACCTGGTGCGCGGCTCCCGTGAACTGGCCGGTGCGGTACTGGAAGCAGCGACACCTGTCCACTAGCCCATAGCGATTATCATCCGCAAGATATCAAGGAGCACAATCATGAAAGTACAAGAGGTCATGACACCCAAGGTCGAAACCATAGCACCGTCCAATACCGCCAAGGAGGCCGCGCGCAAGATGCACGACCTGCATATCGGCTCGCTACCCGTGGTCGACGGCGATCAGCTGGTCGGCATCATCACCGACCGCGATATCTGTGTACGGGTAACCGCCACCGGACGTGACGCTACCATGACCCGGGTCAAGGAGGTCATGGGCAAGGCAGTGGAAACCTGCTTCGAGGATCAGGATATCAACGATGCCGCAAAGCGGATGATCGACCATCACATCCGCCGACTGGTGGTATTGAATCGTGACAATGGCATCAGCGGATTCCTGTCGGTAGACAATATCGCCAGCAAGTCCCACGAACTGGCCAGCTCCATACTGGAGGCAACGATTCCGATTCACTGAGATAGATGGGATAGATGGTGTCGGAGCACATTTTCTCCTTATATTCGAGAGCAATGTGCCCTGACACCATTCAGTTTCCCTGACACCCTTTAGTTCCCCTTTAGTTATGCACTTTCTACTGACTCTCAAATCGCAACTATGACTACCAGGGTGGAAAACGCACCAGGAGTACCCCGGGCACTCATCGTACTTGGTATGCATCGAAGCGGGACGTCGGCGCTGGCAGGACTGCTCAATCAGTTGGGCGCAGTCATGGGATCCTCACTAATGGCGGGCCGCACAGGAGAGAACGACAAGGGCTTCTGGGAACAGGAGGAAATTGTCGTTACCCATGAGCGTCTGCTGAAGGAAATGGGTTACAGCTGGGATGACCCCGGATTGCTTCCCGATCGGTGGTGGGAGACCGGGCACAGCCAGAAATATATTGACGAGATTTGTCGCGTTATTAAAGCGGATATCGGTTCGGCGTCATTCTGGGCTCTCAAAGACCCGCGCATGTGCCGTTTATTACCTTTATGGCAGCAGGTTTTTGCCAGGCTTGGGGTCACACCGCTCTATCTGCATATCTTTCGCAATCCACTGGAAGTGGCGGCTTCACTGCAGCACCGTGATGAAATACCACGACCGCTGGCCTTGTTGCTATGGTTTCAGCACAACCTTGAGGCAGTCCAGAACAGCGCTGGTTCCCCACGACGATTTTTAACCTTTCCACAATTACTGGATCATGGGGAATCACGGTTGCTGCATATTTTCCAGGAATGGGAATTATCAGCCCATGTCAAAGGGATGACTGATGACCCCGATGAGTCACCCTTCCTGAACAGCCTGCTGCATCACCACCAGGTTCCCGATTCAGAGCTGATGACTGATCAGGACGTGCCACATCTGGTCAAGGACCTGTACCAGATTCTGCTTGAAGCAGCTGCCTCGGGCAAAGAGCCTGCATCAGAAAAGTTGGATCACATTGTGCAACAGTACCAGCAAGCAATATCCTTGCTGATGCCCTGGACAGGGTTATCTGACCAATTGCGCGCGTTGCTTGAAAAGCGCGACGCCAGAATTGCTGAATTAGCGCCCGCACTCAAGAATGCCCAGCACTACGTGCGGGCGCGTGAACGAGATATCGAGGAGTTAAACAGGCAGATCGAAGCGCTTGGAGAAACTATCAAGACTTTACAAATGAACAGCAACTGAAGCACACGGGTATCCTGTTCCGAACCGGCACATCACAAAAGTATTCAGCCATATATCAGCACAGCGTCAAGGTTTACCGGGCAGGCGGTAGGTAATGCTCAGCACAGGCCGGAACTCATCAGGCGATGTTTCACGGGAATCAAAACGCTTTACACTCTGAGGTATCGTTTCATCACCCAGCAGTATCCAGCCGAAATTTTCCTGGGGAGCGTACAACCACAGGCGCACATCGGCCAACATATGCGTACTACTTCCCCAGTCATAAAAGCCACTTGCTCCGACCACGGCAGTGGCACTGGTATGTGCCACGAAATGCCCGCCAACCTGTCTCCAGTAAGCCACATCATAGACTGTGTGCAGCCAGGTCGCGTCCCCGGGCTGTGCTATGTCACCACCGCCACCGTCACTGCTTGACGGGCCCTCGCTCCAGCTATCGAGCACGCGATGCAGACTTATATCTGCTGACGCAGAATTGCCCCTGGACAGGTGCAAGGTAAGCGAAACGTGCTCGATAATGGCATGTTCCGGTAAGGCCCCTGCAATATCAAAATGCAGCAGTGCGCGACGCAGGCTGTCTGTCGATTGTGCCGTGCGGCCGACAAACAGCGCGGTACCCGCCCCGTTGGCGAGTTCACCATGCTGGTGCTCGATGAGGGTGGCATCACGGTCAGGATAGAGCTGGAGGGTATCTGCATTTGCCGCGCAGGCGGAACACAGCAACAACACGAGGCAGGTACAGGAAGCAGGTTTCATGGCAGTTGTCGTACAGGTAGCAACGCTGGCGTGCGGGTGTTACCTACTATCAGCGATTTGCCTGATTATTGTCAATATAATGACGATCCGATGCAGTCACACAAAGGTAGTGATCGCGTACCCGCATAGAAAATGACTCACAAGTTATTGTTACTTATTATAAATGTTGTCAGGGCAAGGCGTGGTTACCATACAAGGCAGTGCTGCTATGAAAATCAATCGCCACACCCAGGACTGAGCGTCCCTTTGCGGTACTTGCTCCCTGCAATGCGCTCGGTCCCGGCTCCTGTTTCGCTGTACCGGGCTCATCCCCGGACTCACAGCACCGACATCGCCCAGAGAGGAGGTTTGATTCAATCCCCTCACCCCAACCCTCTCCCGGAGAGGGAGAGGGGGCACCTGGAGACAGAGCAGGCTCTCGGAATCCCATCGGCAACTCCTCCTGCGTTGCCCTGCCACCGAAATGGCCCAGGCCAGCCTCTAGACCGCTTCGCGGTCTCACCTCCTCCCGGTCGGCGTCGCGGAGAATAAAGGGAGGCTATGGGACAGCAATGGCGTTATATGCAAATACTATTGCAGCAATTTCTGGATTTCAGCACTGAACACGGCCGGTGCCTGGGCGCCGATGATCACCTGCCCAGTCAATTTTCCGGGCGTGGTCTTGCCGACAATAAAACTCGGTGTGCCAGTAAGACGCAGGCCGGCTGCGGTACTCGTGTAATTGTCGATGTCAGCCAGATAGCGTTCGCTGGCGAAACAGTCGTTAAAGGCACTGGTATCCAGCTTCAGATCAGCGGCATAGACCTTGAGTTGATCTTCGCCCAGGTTGGCGTTGTTGCGAAACAGGCTATCGCGCATGGCCCAGAATTTATCCTGCTCGGCAGCACAATAGGTCGCTTGTGCCGCCTTGCGTGCATTGCTGTGAAAACCCAGCGGCAAATCACGCACCAGCCAGCGCACCTTGCCGGTATCGATGTAATCGCGCTTCAGGAAGGGAAAGGTATTTTGTGTAAAGCGCTTGCAAAACGGGCACTGGTAATCGGTAAATTCCACCACGGTGACCGGTGCGTCGACCGCACCGAGTATCGGACCCGGCTTGGTAATGTCCAGCGTCGCAGTGGTCGGTCGCCCGCGTTGCGGGGCAGGTGACTGTGTCTTGCCTTCTATCTTCTCCAGCAGTGCGCGCATGTCGCGCAGCTCCTTCAAGATCTCGTCAGCCTGTTGCCGGGTAATTGCCGTGTCGGAATTCGAGGACGGCGGATTACACGCTGACACTATAGTCAATGACATAGCGATTATGCTGGCTCTGAAAATGTTCATTTTTAGCGTTATTCCTTATCGGGCCATTGCCCATGTGAACCGGATTGATAAGCAGAATACCGAAGCCTAATAAACAGCCATTTCGGGCGATTTAAATATGAAATCAGGACTCAGATTCGAGTTGTATGCACCGGCTGCAAAGTGGACGAGGTAATCACCCGGTTGAACGCGGGGAAATTGTCCCTCGTATAACAGATCGTTTTCCCGGCACGTCGACCCCTGGATTACCGTTGAGATCTCTTCACCCGCTCGCCGGACCAGGTCCGGCGTAAAGGCCTGGATGACCTGGGGACAATAGTGGGTGAGAGGCACCATTGAAATGCTGCCGTCACAATTGACCATTTGTTTTTCATCCCTCGGCTTCACATGGACGACACGCGTCACCAGGATGATACCATCGCATGTCAGGTACCTTCCGGGCTCGACAACCAGCGCGGGACAAGCTTCTCTGTCAGGAAAAAAAGGACGAAGACTCTCCGTGGCGTGCTTGATGTAGACGTCGATCGGCCGGGGATCCCATGCTGACCGACTCCTGGGCTTGGGGCCGTGGGCCGGATAGCCACCACCAATGTCGACAAACTTCAAGGCACGCCGGTAGTCCCTGATATGACTTTTTGCAAACTCGCCGAGACGCCGGGCTGCAACGCGGTAGATTTCCGGGTCATCCGTATCACCGTACAAATGCGAGTGCAGGGATACCAGGTTAAGACCGGTGGAATTGCGGATTCTCTCGACGGCGGATGACGCCTCGTCATTTTCCAGCGAGAACCCGAACCGGCTGTGGCCGAGGCGCGGGAGTGTCGAACTGATGCGAATACCGACATCGACCCGGGTTGATTCGTCGGAGGTGATTTCGATAAAGCGGCCAAGTTCATCGTGATCGTTGATATTTATCAAGGCGCCGTCAGCAATGGCCGCGCGCAACGAATCATCCGGCTTGAGCGGGCCATTGAAAATGATCGAAGACCCTGGATATTCCAGCTGACGCGCCATCTGGTACTCGCGCGCGGAAACGACCTCTGCCCAGGCACCCATATCCTGCAAGATACGGCTCCTGGCCACCTGGTAATTGGTCTTGAACGAATATCCAATGACATGCTTTCCCCAGTGTGTTTCCAGGCTTTGCTTGAGCGCCTGGTAGCGGTCAACCAGGTTATCCCGTTCACAGATAAAAACCGGCGTGCCATCGTGTTGCAGTAATTGCCGGATTTTGGCCCTGTGCATCTCCACATCGGGATAACATGCCATGTCGACAAGAGGCGGCTGTATGACTGTGTTCATGATAAGGTCGCTCGGTTTCAGCCCGGAACTCAGACTCCGTGCTCCTCCACTTCAAAAATGCCATCACGCTCACAGGAGCGGATAATCCCGATATCCCGATCAATCGCACCGGGATCGCTGCCGATCAATATTAGCAGACCCGCAACACGTTTCAGTTCATCTCCGCGTTGCGTAGCAACGGACATGGAATGCAAGGTCGGTAGCGCCCTGAGGTCTTCCAGATGTCGAGTGCGAATGAGTTTACCCGGGTGTGGCGGCACAAGGAATACGTTGGCCGCATACTGCTGCAGTTCCGGTTGGGTATCGAGGGTGGTCAGGAACATTTCCGGTTCCATAATGGCGCTGACGGTCTCGTCCAGATGGCAAATTCCCCCACAGATACGACTCAGCACGGCATTCATTCCAGTCGTTAGCCTGGCCCCGATCTCAACGAGTACCGGGCCATCCTCGCGCCAGATCATTTCGCAGTGCGATGGCCCGAAGCAAATGCCCAGGGCCTTCAGTACCTCGGATGCATAGTCTCGCAGTGCTGTCTGCCGCTGGCCATCATAGGGAATCAGGCGCATTGCATCGTAGGCTATGAACTCCCGAGCCCCTTTTGGGCGGTCATATTGCCAGACGGCGGTCAGCTTTGGCTGAGCATCGACACTCACCATGTCGATGACGTATTCCGTTCCCTCGAGAAACTCCTGGACAATGGCCTCTGTGTTGCTTGCGCCCAGCATATTCATGTCGGACAGAATCGAGACCGCGGCCTTTCTGACTTCATCGCTGTTCTGGCAACAAAAGACCTGATCAGATCCCACGCTCCGCGGAGGCTTGACGATCACCGGCCAGTCCAGCATCTCGCGGGTCCAGTCGAGGATCTCGTCGACATCACTGGAACGGAACTGCAATGCCGTCCGCAAGCCATGGCGTTTCACTGCTTCGCACATCAGGAACTTGTCGCGGCGGGCCTCGCGCAGCGCGGGATCGTTTGCAGGCAGCCCGAGCTGATCGGCCAGCTGCTCGGCAAGTTCGACGCCTGACTCGAAGCCGGCTATCACGTGCGACGGTTGATGTTGCCGTACAAGATCCAGGGTCCGTTCGAAATTGTCATCGGCACGAATCACATCGATGAATGCGTCAGGGTTATAGCCTTTTTTCAGCGCGGCAGGAATCGACGGGGAACTTTCGATAGCGAGGCAGGGGACGCCTCGCTCTAGAAGTGTTTCGGCGAGTAGCGCACCGGCAGAGTAAGGGTCGACAATGGCAACCGGAGCCTTCGGCATAATCAAGGCATCGACAGCGGGTTATGCAGCCTTTTCACATGCAGGATGCGATGATGGAAGTGATCACAAACCAGGATTTCATCGGGAGTAACCTGTTTTGCCCAGCGTGGTTGATCGAGACTGTTCAACTTTGAACCCGGCACGCTGGAGAATTCCCACAGCAGTTGGCCCTTGATCGTGCAACCCAGAATGCGATTCTGCCCGGTATCCGTGATGACCAGGGTTCCGTCCTCGTCAGCCTCGGCATAACGAGGCTGGTGCAGACGCAACAGTGCGGCCTGGCCCCTTATCTCGCTGAGTGATCGCAGGCATTTACCATCTGTTCCCACAATCAGCACGCGCTGGTTTCCGGTATCCGAGATTATAACGGAGCCGTCATTCATCTGTTGTGCACTGTGAGGATCCTTCAGCTTGATATCACTACTATCCCCAATGATCCGATGTATACCTCCAGACCAATCGACTTCAAGGACGAGATCCTGGCTCGAATCACAGATCAGCAAATTCCCGTTTGGCAACAGGCGTACGTCGTGCGGATCCTGCAATGTTGGCCGAAGCTCCAGCTGTATGCTGCATAACTCGTTGACTATGCCCCCGTCACTTGATATTTCAACAATCCGGCCATTTCTCGCATCCGCAATAAGCAGAGAACCCGATGGCAACTTGCGCACACACCTTGGCCAGAACAAGGTGTACTCGGCGTTAAATCGGATCGTCTCTACTTTACCGTTTTGGAACTCGACAATGCGATTGTTGCCGGTGTCTGCAACCAGGTAGCGATTTTCTCCAATGAGATCCACGGAGCGTGGATATGACAAGTGGCGTCGCCCGGCAATGCTGTCTCCGTATTCCCAAACTATCTTGCCTTGCGGGTCAAGCTGGATAATCCT
The DNA here is from genome assembly GCA_905480065.1 of uncultured Gammaproteobacteria bacterium. GTDB lineage: Bacteria > Pseudomonadota > Gammaproteobacteria > UBA9214 > UBA9214 > UBA9214. Next base: position 8,186 of record CAJQOV010000175.1, read on the forward strand.
TCCATTACCCGAATCACAAACCAGGTAGTGCCCATTCGGTAGTCCGTCAACATAGGTTGGATCGCATAATCCACTTTCAGGGAGAGCAATGGGTTGTGCATGGCCATCGGGGAAAACCGACAGAATGCGGTGGTTTCGGGTGTCTGCTATCAGACGCTGTCCGCTGGAAAGGCACGTGGCCGAGTTGGGGCTGGAGACCCGACATTCGTGAGCGGAGGGGTTTTCCGGCTCACCGAATTGCCAGGCGATGTTGCCGTCACGGTCAATCTCGGTGGCGAAATGCCGGAATGAATCTGCGACCAGGATCCTGTCGCTGGCAAGCAGTTGCACATTACTCGCGACACCGATAGACCGAGATGCTGGCGGAAGAAACCATAATATCCGCCCCTGCCGGTCAATCTCGACAATGTCCACATCAAACGACCGATTGGAGAAAACGACCAGGAATGTACCTTTGTCTGTCCACCGTGCGTATCGGGGCAGTTTTTTGCTGCACGCGCGGAGCCCGAACCGATCAATAATCTTGCCTTGCGAAGATACAATCAACAGCTCCCAATGAGTACGCCGCACGATCGCGATACAACCATCGCCCATCAAACATCCAAATCCATCGTCAATTCCAATCGTCGTCGAATCGAAAAGTATCTGGTGGTTTGTATCAATGCGCAACGTGCGACACTCGAAGCGAAATGGAACCGACATGTTCCACTCCTCGGCAATAACGCAGGTGCCGTCACTCGCCTTTGCTGCATATAAGGGGGAAGATAGCCGCTGGAAGCGCCTCGCTTCCGGCAACGATGCATATTCGATACCGACCTCCCGAATCAATTCCCACGTCATTAACTCACCCCTGGCTTTGGTGTAATAAATAATCTGTATGTGTCTGGCAGCAGTAACGCAAAGAGCCAATTACGACTCTAGCAGATATAATTATCCGTTCCTGCATAATCAAAGCAAACCATGGGTAGTTGTAGTGGTCAACTGCTTTCAGACTCTTGTTATGGGCTTTTTCAGAAACACCCCGGTGTCTTGTGACCCAACACCGAACGCAGATACACCACAAGGAAAACCTTGCAGCCCAACCCGATCAACAACGCCATCAGGCGAACAGATAAATCCACAGGGTCAAGCAACGCTCGCGACACGGCTTCCAGAGCAGACAAGGCCTCCACCGTGATGCGGCAAGTAACAAGCATTACATGACTATGGCCGGATGGATGCTATAACTGCACAACCGCTCGGGCTTTTGCCACTTCCAGTCCACGGCCGCCACCCCGGCATGGAGAGAAACCTGCGACTTACGCTACACAGACGCTTTCTTTCCTGCCGATGCCTTGAACTTGCGCAAGGGCAAGGGTAGTATCTTTACATATAATTTTCATAATTGTAGTGCTATTCCTGACTGATAGGTTCCACACCTTACTTCCCGCTTAAAACCTGCGATGAGCATTAATTGTTAACATGACACGTGTCGCACATGAGGCCAACGCCTGGCCACCGGTGGATGGGGCAATTGATATCCGCGACGAATTTCGTCTCCTGCTGCTGATCGCCCACACCCGAATTGAACCACAACAACGCGAACTGATTCAGGCACTGGTTCTGAAACAGCTGGATTGGGAGTTCACCCTCCGCAAGGCTCGCTCGCATGGCCTGATACCGTTGCTGTATCGCACCCTGAAAGAATATTGCGCAGACCGGGTTCCATCCGCTGTGCTTCAGCAGCTCGAGACCGACTGCATAACCAATACCAAACGCAATCTGGTTCTCACCACAGAGCTGATCAAGGTACTGCGCATTCTGGAATCCGCAAACATCAGTGCAGTTCCCTACAAGGGGCCCGCGCTCGCCGCGCTCGCGTACGGCGATGTCACATTGCGCAAGTTTTTCGATCTCGACGTGGTGATACGGCCACAGGATGTCATTCCTGCAAAGTCGCTGCTGATCTCTCACGGCTACCAGTGGCGCCCCATGCGGGGACAGGTAACAGGACGCAACGAAGCAAGAAATATCCCGATCTGGCACGAGTACAATTTTATTCACCCAGATAACAACGCCATGATCGATCTGCACTGGCGTATCAGCCCCGCGTACTTTCCTTTCAATATCGACCTCAATGACATATGGCAACGCCTGGAACCGGCGCGACTGCTCGACGCAGATATAAAGGTGTTCCCACCTGAAGCCTTGTTATTGTTTCTCTGCGTACACGGCAGCAAGGACCTGTGGTGGAGGCGAATCGGCTGGATCTGCGATATTGCAGAGCTGCTGGACTCGAACCCTGACCTTGACTGGTCATACAGTCTTGAGCTGGCAACGCATTCCGGGGCACAACGTATGTTATTGCTAGGACTGGCGCTTGCCCGCGAGCTATTGCAGGCACCACTACCTGAGAATATCTGTAACTTGATCCGTTTGGATAGAGCGTTGCAGCCGCTTATCCAGCAAGTGCACCATCGCCTGCTCAACGAGCATACTATCCGCTACCCGGTTCTCGAAGGACAGTCCTTCCGCATCAGCGTGCGTGAGCGGCTGAGCGACAGAATTCCAACTTATCGACACCTGGTAAAAACTCTGTTTAGCATGGTTTTCATACCGAACCGCAAGGACCATGAAGTGATCAATCTGCCCGGCGCGCTGTCTCCGCTGTACTACCTGGTGCGACCCGTTCGCCTCGCGCAGAAGTTCTGGTCGCGAACTTTCCGCCACAGCAACACAACACCCTGAGAAGCTTTTCAGGACACTCAAAACTCCAGGACACACAAGAGAAGTGTTCAGCACTCATGCCCGGTATCACTAAACAAATACACTCGCTGCTAACTGCAAGGGAACGCCAGCGATTCCTGTACATGGTGCTGTCCGCCATGGCCATGACAGCCCTCGAACTGGTTGGAATCAGCGCCATTGTGGCCTTTATGGCTATTCTGGCCCAGCCGGATCTGGTTTACGAAAATCGGTGGCTGAACCGGCTGTATACCGCCGTAGGTATTGATGATACGCATACATTCATCCTGATATCCGGCTTCACGCTGCTGCTGATCTATTTACTCAAGAACCTGCTGGCCGCCTTTACGGTGTGGCTGCAACTGCGTTTCGTGTGGGGCACGCTCTTGTCACTGTCACAAAGACTGCTGGAAAAGTACATATACAGCCCCTATCAATATTTTCTCACGCGCAATACCTCCGAGATTCAAAAGAACCTGCTTTCGGAGATGAACCAGATTGTGAACGGCGTGATGATGCCGGCTACGCGACTCATTACCCAGTCCATCATGGCCGGCTGCATCATTGCACTGCTGTTCTGGAATGATCCGGTCCTGGCCAGCGCTATAACCATCCTGTTCGGGGGCGCCTATGCCTCGGTGTATTTCGGGTTCAGGCATAAACTATCGACAATCGGTGCACGACGTGTCGCCGCTGATAAACTGCGATTCAAAGCATTATCCGAAGTCCTTGGCGGCATCAAGGAAGTCCGCATGACGGGTCGAGAGCAATATTTCATTGACAATTTCACAGCTGCGCTCA